>JAGVBM010000124.1 GCA_020059765.1 Bacillota bacterium | reverse complement strand
GTTCTGGACGAGGTTCGGATAATCCCGTCCTCTATCATCGGGTGAATCTCCTGATAAATGGCGTCGCCGAATTCGTCGCTTCCCAAGCTGGTCACAACTCTCGGCTTGATTCCCAGTTTAAACAAGGGATAGATCATGTTGGCAAGTCCGCCCGGACGCACCAGCATATGATTGACAATATGTTCTTCTCCGAAGTTGGGGCGATTGTTTACGTGGGCCATGATCAGATCCATATTTAAGTTGCCTATCAAGTTCACCACATTATTGTCTCCTTGTTACTTTAGATATCAGCTGCGCTTCCCCGGCGGTCAACCCCCGTTTGCCGGACAACTCGACAGCGGCAAACTGAGTGATCAAGGTATAGGGAATGACACTGACAAATTCGTTGACGGAGCGAATCACAAATGATTTCACATTCTCATGGATCAGCGGTTCATCGGAGACATACAACACTTTTGCCCCCAAGCCGGCCATTTCGAGCACATAGTTTCGATTCAAGTCGTAGGTAATTCCGTACGGATTAAAAAAGATGCATTGCGGTTCTTCTTTGAGCAATTCAAAAGGACCGTGACGGAATTGAGCGGCCGACATGGCTTCCGTAAACATGCGGGCCGTCTCTTTCAAAGTTAAGGCCCCTTGTTTGGCAGTGAACACACTGGGTCCGCGTCCCAACAAGATCAAAGGCTTTTCCGGATGCAAAAAATCGCCGATTTCTTTTTGGTACTCCTCCGCATTCTTCAATTCTTCCTGCAATACGTCTGCCGCTTCCAACAAATCAGCCGACAGGTCCCGGTTGATCGATGCAGCCCCCAACAACAGCATAAGAGCTGCCGTGGCGGTAAACGATTTGGAAGATGCGATGGCCTTCTCTTCACCCGCATAAGTAAAGAATGCGTTTGGCACATTGTTTGCGAGAAAACTGCCTTTCGTATTGGTGATGCCCTGAGCGTCTTTGTACAGAGAGACCAGTTCTTTCGCTTCGACACTCTCGCCACTCTGCGAAACGACCACCAATTGATGCTTCCGCAGCAGTTCCTTGTGATAATGCAGCAGTTCCGAAGTATCGACGGCATTGGCGACGATCCCGTTAGAATGAAGGTACGAAACAAGAAGTTCGGATGCAGCCAACGAACTTCCCATTCCCGTAAAAAGAAACGGTTTCCCGTTTGATTTCAATTTGACATTTCGATTCATGCGAACGGTTTCCCGTATGGCATTCGATTGTTCCATAACTTCTTTCAAGAATTGACTCATGATTCCACTCCTTTATTTATCCGAACCTTCTATTTGTCCGAACCTTCGGCCAGCCCGCTGATAATGTATTTTTGGAAAAAAAGAGCCAAGAGAATCGGAGGAATCGAAGCCAGAAAACCTCCCGTAATCTGCATGCCGAAGTCAACCATGCCTCGTTTGGAAAACTCGGAAATTGCGACTGTAATCGTCTTGGCATCATAAGTTGACGTGAAGATCGTAGCGAACATAAACTCGTCCCATGTGACAAGAAATACAAAGATGCTGGTTGCAATAATTCCCGGCAGCGCCAAAGGAATGACAAACCGGAACAGAACCCCCAACTGCGTAACCCCGTCAAGAAAAGCCGACTCTTCGATAGCCCTCGGAATGGAGCGGAAAAACCCCTGCAGCATCCAGATGACAAACGGCAAGTTCAGGGCGCTGTAGGTAATAATCAAAGTGGATAATTGGTTGATCATCTCCGCTCTCGCATAAATCACATAAAGCGGGATCAAAAGAACAATTTCCGGCACCATCCGAAAACCTAGCACCGAGATCAGCAGCGGATCTTTTCCCCGAAACCGGAAACGGGCATAGGCATATGCGGCAAAAACCCCGACAAACAAGGTCGCAATCGTTGTCGAAAGTGAAACAACCAGGCTGTTTTTCATGGCGGTCAAGAATGGCGGAATACTGCCGTCACTTGCTTTTCCCGAAAACACGTTCAAGTAATTCTGCAGCGTCAATTGATTGGGGATCAGATGCAGTGTCCTTGCGTTCAAATCCGCAGTCGTTGAAAATGTCGCGAGAATCAGAATCACGATAGGGGTCAGCGTAAACAACAGCACCCCGATAACTCCAACATAAGTGAGGATGTTCTTGATCTGTTTCCTTTTCATGTTCAATCCACATTTCTATACAAAATTTTGATGTATACCAAGGCAAACACCATAATGAAGACGGACATCAACAGGGCAATCGATGACCCGTAACTGAACTTTCCGAACAGCATGGAGGTTTGATACGTATAGAACGATAATACTTGGGTACTTCCGGCCGGTCCGCCGCCTGTCATGATATAAATAATGTCAAACACCTTGAACGCTTCCATGGTTCTCATGACCAGCGCCACCAAAATCGCAGGCCGCAGCAAGGGAAGTGTCATGGAAAAGAACCTGCGAACGGCACCCGCTCCGTCCACCCTGGCCGCTTCGTATGTCTCCTGCGGCAGGGACTGCAGCGCAGCCAACAAAATCAAGGCGATGAAAGCCGTATTCTTCCATACATCGGCGAGAATCACCCCATTCATCGCGGAAACGGGACTGCCCAGAATGTTCGAATATCCATCGGTAATTCCCAATTTCGCCAGCAGCACGGTTATCGTTCCATGATCGGAATCATAAAACCATTTCCAGAGAACGGCATTGACGATGGTCGGAAACGCCCACGGAATCAGCATCAATCCGCGAACAATCCCTCTGCCGCGAAATTTCTCATTCAGAATCAAGGCGATGGCCATTCCGATGACGAACTCCAAAGCCACCGACACGGCTGTAAAATACAGGGTCTTGCCAAGAGCCGTCCAGAAGAAGTCACTCTTGATCACGTTTGCAAAATTCTCAAAACCGACAAAAGCCCATAATTCCGGATCGTCCAGTTTGTTCACATTTTTCGTCAAATCAATAAAGCTGATAAAGAACGCATATAGAATCGGAACCAACACAACCCCGAAGATAACAGTAAAACTGGGTACCAGATAAAGATAGGGGCGAATTTTTTTCATGGGTATACCTCACTATGCCTAACGAGTTGAGAGAAGGTCGCTTGTCGGCAACCTTCTCCCATGTCCGATTATTGTTTTTTCAACTCTTTTGCTTTGGCGGCTGCTTCATCCAGCACCTGCTTCGCTGTCTTTTTGCCGGTCAGCGCTTCTTGCAGCTTGATCTGCAGTTCTTTCGAGAACTCGTTGTAATTTCCCATTGCAGGACGGGACATGGTATGCTGCAGCTGTTCCATCATATCCTTCATGGCTCCGTGATTCTTATTCAATTCTTCGTCACTATAGAGGTCCTTCCAGATCGGAAGAGCGCCGCCCTTAACCGATTGTTGCTTTTGCACTTCCTTGCTTCCCAGAAACTCAATCAGTTTCCAAGCCGCATCCGGATGTTTGCTTTGTTTCGTAATCGCCAGATACTGGGATCCTGTGACAGTCGAACCTTGCGAACCGTTTGCTCCCGGTACCAACGCCACTTTAACCTTACCTTTTACTTTGGAATCGTCACCGTTGATTTCTCCCCAATAGAAGGACCATCCGGAGACAAAAGCTGTTTTCCCGTTTTTGAAAGCGTCGAGAATTTGACGATCATTATAGCTGATGGATCCTTTATCCACGATGCCTTCTTTGCCAATTGCATCCATCATGTACTGCAAGGCTTGAACGCCCTTGTCATTGTTGAAAACGGGATTTCCCTGTTCATCAAAATATTGGCCGCCAAAAGATCCCAGGAACTCCGAGTAATAGCACACCAAACCTTCATTGGCGCTCCATCCCCAAGAACTTGCTCTGCCGTCTACCAGTTTCTTGTCCTGCAGCGCCTTTGACATCTGAGCGAATTCATCCCACGTTTTCGGCGGATGATCAAACCCTGCCTTCTTCAACAGTTCTTCATTGTAATAGAAGAACAACACGTCGTTAAACATCGGCACACCGTAATAATTGTTTTTATACGATACGATGTTTAAGCCGGACTGCAGAATCCCTTTCTTCATTTCATCCGTATAGCGATTGGTGACCGGTTGCAGAAAAGCGGCATCCGCATATTCACCCGTCCAGATTTCGTCCACGTCCACCACATCGTATGTACCGTCGCCTTTTGCGTTAAAAGAAGCCAATTCCTTGTCATGCAGCTGATCGTAAGCCACATGTTCCAGTTGGACTTTAATGTTGGGGTACTTTTTCTCGAAATCTTTGATGGCCTCTTCCCGAAAGCCCGCAAAATCATCGCTTGAAAGAAAGCGGACCGTTACGGGTTCATTCGGATTTTCCTTGGAAGTGTTTTCATTTTTGCCTGTGGAACAACCGGCCAAAACACTGAGACCCAAAACCGCAGCGGCCGCCAGACTCCATTTTCTTCTATTCATTATGATCCCCCTTTTCGTCTTTATCTCTATGTTACTTAGGAATCCTAATTAAGTAAATAGGTGAAAAAATATTTTGTCTTTTAGACCGATAAGCGAAATTCCTTGTCGAACACCACTGCGGCAGCCCCCTGCACCTCAGCGTCTTCTTCCGTATGGATCGGCTGCACTTTTACCGATTCCCGCAAAGTATTCAACGTATTCCGATCCAGGATTTTCAATACGTAAGGCGCCATGTGGTTCCAGTAGGGAACGATCTCTCCGCCGATCAAGATCAGCGGCAAATTAAACAAGTGAATCAGATTGACGATTCCGCGTGCCAGATAGGTTGCGGTGTCCGCTATTGCGTCTTTGGCCCGGTCGTCTCCCTCTTCATACAGGCGAAATACATCTTCGTAATTCCCGTCAAAATCAGGATTCCGGTCTTTCATCCTGGTTTCCAGCGAATGAAGATCCGCCAATGATTCGTAACATCCGGTGGAACCGCACCGGCAAACAGGCCCGTGTTCCTGAATCTTCGTATGTCCCAATTCTCCGGAATTGCCCGTTGCGCCTCTGAAAATTTGCCCGTTGATGACAATGCCCGCCCCGATCCCATAGCCGATTTTCATAATGATAAAATTGCGCTCCAAACTCCCGGCTCCGTACCACAGTTCCCGCAGCGCCATCGCCTTCACGTTATGTTCAAGAGAAGCGGGAATCCCCCACCGTTCTTCCAACAAAGAAACGACAGGCGCGTTTTTCCAATTGGGCAGGCTGTGAGAAACGTTCACCTTGCCTTCAGCCTGGTTAATCTGCCCTGGAGAGGATACCCCAATGCCGAGAATTCGCTTTTTCGGAACCGAGGATTGTTCGAAGAGTACTTGAATTTCTTGGTGGATCAGATGGATCAGTTGATCTTTTGAAATCTTCACATCGATCTTCGATTCGTGACGAGCCAAGATGTCAAAGTTCAGGTTGGTCAAAGCCACTGAAACTTTCATAGGCGTGATATTGACACCCAACAAGCAGTGGTATTGATCATCCAAAGTCAGCAGCACGGGCCGCCGTCCGCCTTGAGAGGAACCCAACCCCACTTCCGCAATAAATCTTTCCGACACAAGCTGCTCCACAATGCTGGATACTGTAGGGGCGGACAGTCCGCTCTTCGTCGATAGCTCCGCACGGGAGATAGGTCCATATTTCTTGACCAGATTAAGAACCAGTCGTTGATTGATCTTTCTGGTCAATTCCGGGTTTCCGCGAATCGCACCTTTCATGTTGTCCCTCCTCGTTCCCCGATGAAACAAATCACTCCTATTTTCTGCATTTGAGACGAAATTGTAAAGAGAAGAACATGAACATGGATCCCTTCTTATCTGCAACCACTTCGTTTGAGATGAAAAACCGCCCGATCCCCAAAAAAGGAATGAGCGGTGCATAAGTATGTATAAAAAAATTGGAATTGAGATACTATAATGTCGAACAATATCAGAAGTTCGACATGGTACAATAATTATTTTATTTATTTGTCGAAAAAAGTCAACCACTTTTTTAAC
>JAGVBM010000332.1 GCA_020059765.1 Bacillota bacterium | reverse complement strand
CAGTTGCAGTCGGATCAGTTGCAGTCGGATCAGTTGCAGCCGGATCAGTTGCAGCCGGATCAGTTGCAGTCGGATCCGTAGTTGTCGAATCTGTATTCGTTGTAGGGGCTGTTTCCGCATGAGCCAGGCTTCCGACCGGAGCCAAGGTAAGTATCAATGCCATTAACCATGCCAGACGTTTGTTCATGAAGTCTCCCTCACATTTCTACATGATAATTTCCAAATAATAGATGGTGCATTTTTCCACCGTATTGTTAATATACTCTGCTAGAGTATCTACCCTCATGAGTCCATAGTCCCATTTTTAAATCTAATTAATTTATGAAAGTCACCCCCATAAAGAAGAGAGGTCTTACGAATACATCACAGACGAAAGTATTCCACCTTCCTTCGACAGCATCTGACTGCTGCTGAAAAACGGAGGACTTTTCGGTTTTTTTGTCGAAAGTAAAAGTGGTTCATTCGTGTCATTCTGCAATCTTATCAAAAAGGAGCCAGATCATGACGATTCGTAAAGCAGTGATTCCTGCAGCAGGACTTGGGACCCGGTTTCTCCCCGCCACCAAAGCACAACCGAAAGAAATGCTGCCAATCGTAGACAAACCGACCATCCAATATATTATTGAAGAAGCGGTTGCATCGGGCATCGAAGATATTTTAATCATCACCGGTCGCAACAAGCGGGCGATCGAAGATCATTTCGACCGTTCCATCGAACTCGAACTGCTCTTGGAGAATAAAGACCACCACCTTCTGCTGGAAGAGACGCGACAGATTTCCAACATGGCCAACATCCACTACATCCGGCAAAAAGAGGCGTTAGGTCTCGGCCATGCCGTGTTGACCGCCAAAAACTTTATCGGCAGCGAACCCTTTGCCGTTTTACTTGGGGACGATATTGTATCCGGATCCAAACCGGGACTTCAGCAGTTGATTGAAGTACATTCCCAACACGGAGGAAGCGTCCTGGGCGTGCAAACTGTCCCCCTGGAAGAAACCCGCCGCTACGGAATCATTCATCCGGAACCGGTCGGCGACCGGACATTTAAGGTCGATCACGTGGTGGAAAAACCGGCCGCCACTCCCCCGTCCCAACTGGCAATCATCGGACGGTACATCTTGGAACCGGAAGTCTTTACCTATTTGGAAAAAACAGAACCGGGCGTCGGCGGAGAAATTCAACTGACAGACGCCATTGATTCTTTGTGCAAGTTCAAACAAGTATTTGCCTGCGAGATTGACGGAAAACGTTATGACATCGGAGACAAACTGGGATACCTGAAAGCAAACATTGAATTCGCTTTGGAACGGGACGAAATGAGAGAGCAGATAACGGAGTATTTAAAGCGGATCGCGGATACGATTCGCAAATAACCTCTTTGCTTGAGTGAGAGCTTCACCCTATTCCATTCTCATGCTTGCCTAATCTCATGCTTGCCATTATAGAAGATAGCCACCGCAGCTTTGCAATCCTTGGTGGCTGCTTCTTTTTACTTTTAGAAATTCCGAGCCTTCATCCAAGTCGGCGCTTGCCACAGTTGGGCGCATTCCTCGGCAGTCATCGGCGGACTGATCACATACCCCTGAATTCCGTCACACTGGTTGTCCGTCAAAGCGATCATTTGTTCTTCCGTTTCGACACCTTCGGCAATCACTTTTATGTTCAGACTGTGCGCCAAGTCAATTACAGCTTTTACAATCGACAGACTCACGGAATCGGCAGCAATGTTCCGAATGAAGGAACGGTCGATTTTCAAGGTATTCAACGGCAGACTTCGCAAGTAGTTCAAAGAAGAATAGCCGGTTCCGAAATCGTCCAAAGAAATGTGAATGCCCATTTCCTTCAATTGATTCAATGTCCGGATGACCCATTCCGGATTCAGCATAATGATGCTCTCGGTCAATTCCAGTTCCAGATAGCGCGGCTCCAGACCTGTCTCTGCCAAGACCTCAGTCACAGTCTCGATCAGATCCCGCTGCTGAAATTCAAGCATAGACAGATTTACAGCTACACGTACAGCGGGCAGACCAGCTTCCTGCCAGGCTTTGTTATGTCGACAGGCCGTTCGCAGCACCCATTTGCCTATCGGAATGATCAAGCCCGTTTCTTCCGCGATGGGAATGAACCTGTCCGGAGAAACCATGCCCAATTCCGGATGCTGCCAACGAATCAGCGCTTCCACTCCGATCATATTTCCGGTCTTCAAATCCACCTGCGGCTGGAAATGCAGCAACAGCTCCTCCTGCTGCATCGCCTTCCGCAAGCTGGTTTCCAGTTGTAAACGCTCTGACGTTTTGTCGTTCATAGAGGACTGATACAGGCAATATCGGTTTCCCTGTTCTTTTGCACGATACATGGCAGAATCCGCATTTTTGATCAGCGATTCCAGATCTGTTCCGTCTTCCGGAAACATACTGATGCCAATACTTCCGGAAATGAAATACTCTTGCTCATGAATGAGAAACGGCTGAGACAACCTCTCGATAATGAGTTCCGCTGCTTGCTCAGCTTCTGCGGGAGACGAAATCTCCGAAATCAGGACGATAAACTCATCTCCTCCGACCCGGGCAACCGTATCGAACTCCCTCACACAGCCGGGCAGACGTTGTGCAACCTGCTGCAGCAGCTGGTCGCCTGCACTATGTCCCAATGTGTCATTGATCAGTTTGAAACGATCCAAATCAAGAAACAACACAGCTGCTTTCCGACGTTTCATTCGAGAATTCTGGATGGCTTTATTCAGCTGGTTGTGAAAAAACGTTCGATTCGGCAGCCCGGTCAAAGGATCATGGTACGCCTGAAAATAAATCTGTTCTTCCATGCGCCTTTGCAGCGTGATGTCTTTAAACAGCCCGACATAATTGGTAATGATGTTCTGCTCGTTGCGGACTGCCGTGATCGTAATCTCTTCCAGATAGAATTCGCCGCTTTTCCGCCGGTCCCAAATTTCTCCCTTCCAGATTCCGAACGTCCCCAGCTTCTCCCACATGGTTCGATAAAACTCCGAATTATGCAAGCCCGAACTGAGAAT
>JAGVBM010000143.1 GCA_020059765.1 Bacillota bacterium | reverse complement strand
GAAAATTCTCATCCAGATTCCAAGACACCCGAACGGTTGTGTGCAAAGGGACATTAGTTGCGCCGTTTTCCGGATATGTGGAGGTAACCAGGGTGGCAGATTGATAGTTGTCGACACCGTACCAGACAAGGGCGGCAAACAGAATAGAGCCGACAGCAAAGGAAGTTTGCTTGCCCGTTAATCGCAGCGGCGAGCGATGGTCGGCCAAAAGACTGAAAGATGAACCGATCCCGAGCAGGGAAGTCCCGACAATCAACAAATGGGGAAGCATCGGCAGGAATCCGCCGATTACGGCATCCGCCACCGGTCCGTCGGCAATCGGGGCACCTCGGAACATAAACCAAAGGAACAGAGGCGGCAATTGTGCAAGCAACAACAACAGGGTTCCCAATAAGCTGATGACGAGCCAAATTTTTTGCAAACCGTTGTTTTGAGACCTCCGAATTAACAACGAAACAAGTCCCCCGGCTATTCCGCCGCCAATAGACCAGTAGGCCCACAACACAATCTCCGCTTCCCGCAGCGGGCCGAGCAAGTACCAAGGAAGCTGTGGGATATAAAGCCAACCGGTCAAAAAGGAGAGCAAGGAAGCAGCCAACAAATGACGGAAAACTTTGTGCGGAAAATGGGAGAAATGTTGTTGCCGGTTCATGCCATCACCAACCTTATGAAAATGGATGGATCGTATATTCAGAATACCATATTGTTACTGTTAAGTTTCGGGAGTGCTGGACTGATGGCGGGGGAAACTTTTGGTTACACTATCCCTGTCAAACGCAGAAAAAGAGGTGGGAACATGCAGCAAAAGCCCCATTTACAGCGAAGATCCGATTTTATTGGCAATCATTTCATTGCGGAACACAATGATGCCGGGATCCTAGTGACAAGAGAAGGCAATACGTATCATTTTGCGGTGGAGTTGGATGTGGATTCGGTGGTGGAAGTAGAGACCACCCAGGACAAAAAACGGGTGCCGGAGATTATCGATTCGTTGCTGCCCCAATTGTCGGAGATCCGGGAACGGTTTGGCGATTGTTTTCCGGAGTAGGAACGAGCGTTTCTGGGAAGCACTCTGCATTGCAATTGGTTCGCCTATCCGGTTGACGCGCCGATGAGGCATCGTTATAATGGGTGTCAAAAGCATTTGGAAAACACGATGCGGAAATCGAGTAGGTTGCAGTCCGCAGTCAGAGAGAGAGCCTCCAGGCTGAAAGGGTTCTTCTGTGAAAGGGCAACCGAAGCTGCTTCCAAGTGCAGGCTCATCCCTGCCGGTTGGTGCCCGTTAGCGCACATCTGAGGTGACCCAACGATCGTTGGGTAATCAGGGTGGTACCGCGAGAGTCACAAGTCTTTCGTCCCTGCAGGGATGAGGGGCTTTTTTTATTTTTTTCATCAGGGGAAGTCCGGGCTTCGTCCGCTCTTCGTGAGAGAGGCAAGTACCGGTATCGTTCCTGCAAAGAATCCAAGGGGGATTATCCATGAAATCGGCTGAAATTCGCGAAAAATTTGTCCGTTTTTTTGAGTCAAAAGGTCATGATATTGTGCCAAGCGCAAGTCTGGTTCCGTACAACGACCCGTCCTTGTTGTGGATCAACGCCGGGATGGCACCGTTGAAAAAGTACTTTGACGGCAGCGAGATTCCCAAGAATCCGCGCCTGACCAACTCGCAAAAGTGCATTCGCACAAACGATATCGAAAATGTGGGGAAAACCGCCCGCCATCACACCTTCTTTGAGATGCTCGGCAACTTCTCCATCGGAGACTACTTCAAGCGGGAAGCGATTCACTGGGCCTGGGAATTCCTGACCTCACCGGAATGGATCGGCTTTGACAAGAACCGCTTGTATGTCACCGTACACACGGAAGACGACGAGGCATTCCGCATTTGGAACGAGGAAATCGGCATTCCGGCGGATCGAATTGCCCGCACGGAGGAGGACAACTTCTGGGACATTGGGGAAGGGCCTTGCGGTCCCTGTTCGGAGATTTTCTACGACCGCAATCTGGAAAAGGGACAGCCGGATCAGTTCCATCCGGATCTGGAAGGCGGTGTCCGCTTCCTGGAAGTGTGGAACTTGGTCTTCTCCCAGTTCAACCACAATCCGGACGGCACGTACACCGAATTGCCCA
Organism: Bacillota bacterium; assembly: GCA_020059765.1. Taxonomy (GTDB): domain Bacteria; phylum Bacillota; class Bacilli; order Tumebacillales; family Effusibacillaceae; genus Effusibacillus. The sequence goes on along the minus strand of JAGVBM010000143.1, from coordinate 3,760 downwards.
AGAAGAACATTGACACCGGTGCGGGTTTGGAACGGTTCGCTTCGCTGCTGCAAAACGGCGAAACCAATTTTGATACGGACCTGTTCCTGCCGATCATCGAGGAAACAAGCCGCCTGTCCGGCAAACCATATCATGAAAAAGAAGAGTGGGACGTGGCCTTCAAAGTGATCGCCGACCATATCCGGACTGTGACCTTCTCGGTTGGCGACGGGGCATTGCCGTCCAATGAAGGCCGCGGTTACGTCATTCGTCGCTTGCTGCGCCGCGCAGTTCGTTTCGGCAAAGTGCTCGGAATCGAAAAACCGTTCTTGCATACGCTTGTCGCAATTGTCGGCGACATTATGGGCGTCTATTATTCGGAAGTGGTCGCGAAGAGGGAGTTTATCGAACGCGTGGTGAAAGCGGAAGAAGAGCGCTTTTCGGAAACCCTGCATGAAGGGGAAAACCTGTTGGCTGATGTGATGGCCCGCGTCAAGGACGAGAACAAAACGGTTATTTCGGGAGAAGACGTATTCCGCTTGTATGACACCTACGGATTCCCGATCGATTTGACGGAAGACATCGCTTCCGAAAACGGGTTGACCTTGGATCGGGAAGGATTCGAGAAAGCTCTGCAGGAACAGCGGGATCGGGCGAGAGCGGCTCGCAAGGACGTGGCGTCGATGCAGGTGCAAAATACGGTGTTTGATGAACTTGGAGAGATGGTATCGACCTTTGAAGGGTATTCGGAATTAGCGACATCGGCCAAACTTCTCGCAATCATCAAAGACGGAACGGCCGTCAAATCGGCGCAAGAAGGGGAGACAGTGGACGTGGTTCTCGACCATACCCCGTTCTACGCAGAATCGGGCGGCCAGGTAGCCGACAAGGGGATCATTTCCGTTGGCGAGAAGGCCCAGCTGCAAGTCTTGGACGTGCAAAAAGCGCCCAACGGCTACCATGTTCACAAAGCGATCATCCTATCCGGTGAAATCGAAGTGTTCGACACGGTGGAAGCGGTGATTGACGCGGAAAAACGGGCGGACATCATCAAGAACCATACCGGTACCCATCTGCTGCACAAAGCGCTGCGGGAAGTGCTGGGCGAACATGTGGCACAGGCGGGATCGTTGGTGGAAGCGGACCGGCTGCGTTTTGACTTCTCTCATCTCAGTGCCATGACGCCGGAAGAACTGGCATCGGTGGAACAAAAAGTCAATCAGCAAATCTGGGCAAACGAATCGATCGAGATCCGGGAAATGCCGATTGATGAGGCGAAGAAACTCGGTGCGATGGCGTTGTTCGGGGAAAAATACGGCGACGTGGTGCGCGTGGTCAAAGCCGGTGAGTACTCGACGGAACTGTGCGGCGGCTGCCATGTGAACCGGACAGGTGAAATCGGAATGTTCAAGATTCTTTCCGAGTCTTCCATCGGCGCGGGCATTCGCCGGATCGAAGCGGTAACGGGACGCGGTGCCTACGAATATATGCGGCAGCAAACCCAACTGCTGGATACGATCGCCGACAAGCTGAAATCCAACGTCAATGACATTCCGATGCGGGTTGATATCCTGCAAGCCAATGTGAAGGAATTGTCGAAAGAGATGGAGTCCCTGAAAGGCAAGCTGGCCTCCTATGAAGGAAAGGCTCTGCTCGAACAAATACAGCAAGTGCAGGGAGTGGCCTACATTGCGGCGGAACTGTCCGGGCTTGACATGGACGGTCTGCGAAATGTGGCGGAAGACCTGCGCAACCGGATCGAATCGGGCGTGATCGTCGTCGGCGGGAAGATCGAAGACAAGGTCAACTTTGTCGTCGGCGTTACGAAGGACCTGGTGGCGAAAGGATTGCAAGCCGGCAAGATCGTCAAGGAAGTGGCGGCGATTACCGGCGGCGGGGGAGGCGGGCGGCCTGAACTGGCGCAGGCGGGCGGCCGCGATGCGTCCAAACTGGCTGACGCCCTTGCGCAAGTGCCGGAGATCCTGAAACAACAAATGGGTGCGAAATAACGGGTATCCGGTATCGGATTTCAACTGCTGTTTGCCGACCTTAAAGGACCCCGATTTTTCAATCGAGGCCACTGAAAAGCGAGCAATCGTTCTGCGAAACGGGGGCTCATGAGGATCAAAAATCAAAATGCTCCCTCCGGCGTTTGCGGTGAGCCGCCCGTTCTTTCGCCAAATCGAACTGGTACTTTTCTTCATCCGATTCCGGTTGCAGCGGAGGTACGGGGACCGGACGGCCTTGTTCGTTGACGGCGACAAATGTCAGAAACGATACGCCGGTAACGCGGCGTTCACTCGTTAACAGATTTTCCGATTCAATGGTCGTCATGACTTCTATGGAGGTACGGCCGGTCCAGGTGACGGAGGCACGGAGGATGATCACTTCCCCCAGTTGAATCGGTGCCAGAAAATCAAGGCTGTCAAAGGAAGCGGTGACAACCGCTTGTCCGCAATGACGGGCGGCTGCGATAGAAGCTACCCGATCAACATAAGACATGACCTCGCCGCCGAAGATGGTGCCGTGGGTGTTGGTTTGGGCGGGCAAAATAATATCAGTCAGTTCCGTGCGGGATTCGACAGGGGTTTTCGGTTTTAGTTCCATAATGAGGCTCCTTTCGTTTTATGTTTCTCTTCTTATAATGTACACTACACGAAACAAAGCATGTTTGAAAGAACTCGGGAATTTGCCAGAAAATTAAAATGGTTTTTTGCTTGGATATCCTGTATGATGAGAGGAAATACAAGCTGAAATGAGTGGAACACGTGATGCTTTTGCTCTCCGAACACAATGCAAGACTCGAAGCTCGTTTGCGGGAACTGTACGATCGACACAGGGAACAAGCAGCGAACATTGATTGGAGTTACCATGAATACATTCCCTGGGAATTGGGGCGCAATTTTAAAAAGGAACCTTGGTCGGAGGATCAGCAGACCATTCCGGACGGGATCCAAACGGCGATTGAAACCGCACTATTAACAGAGGTGAATCTGCCTTGGTTTACGGCGGGATTGAGCACCACGTTTCGGGGATCGTTCCAAGTTCTGCAGGATTTTGTCCATACGTGGACGGCGGAAGAGGATCAACACAGCAATCTGCTGGAAACCTATCTGCTCGTCACGCGTAATGCAAACCCTTCCCAATTGCACCAATTGCGTAAACAAGTGGTGGAACAGGGGTGGACACCGGATTATCAGACCCCGATTGAAACGATGATTTATACGACGATTCAAGAACTGGCGACCATGGTGTTTTACATGAATGTGGCAAAAGCGGCCCAGTCCCACGATCCGGAGTTGGCGGTCCTGTTGCGCCGACTGGCCAAGGATGAAACGCTGCACTATACCTTCTATCGGGATGCGGTCAAAGTCCATCTGGAACTGGAACCCAATCATGTGCAGCATATAGCCGACGTGATCATGAATTTTCGGATGCCGGGCATTCATATGCCGAATTTTGCGGAACGGGAAAAACAGATTGCAAAAAACGCCAACTACAGTCCGGTCCATTATTTCCGACAGGTGGTTGATACATTGATCGAATATTGGGGGATTCAAAGCTTGCGTCCTTCCTCGACGGAGGCGGAACAATCCCGTTTGAAATTGTTGGCCCATTACGACCGTTTGCGTCGAATTGCGGACAAGCTGAGCCGCATGTAGAGAAACAGCCCCTCGACAAGGAAACCGTTATTTCATCGGTTTTCTTTCCGGGGGGCTTTCACGTGCAACCGATTCCTGATTCTTCTCATTTGCTGCCAGATTCGTTACAATGGGTGGTG
>JAGVBM010000350.1 GCA_020059765.1 Bacillota bacterium | reverse complement strand
GGTCGGATCCCGCACGATATCCATACGGCGGTTCCAGCAAATCAACCGGCGGAGTTTCATATGATTCATCCTCCGCGTTCATTTCCAAAACCAACGGATCGTTCTCTTCATAATTGTCATTCTGTTCGTTACTCATTTTTTTGACATGCTTGTCCAAATTTCGAACCGTAATGACAGCCGATTCTTGACCGCGAGTTTGGGTGATCGGTTCGGCAAGCGATTCGGTCTGCTCCACTTGCTCCGCAAAATCGCGAATTTTGAGATGTGATGTTTCCGCATATTCATCTGCGGCTGCCGCCACCTGCTCGGGACGAAGAACCCTCTTTTCTTTCGCCTGTTTTTTCCGCTCCGGTTTCGGCTCCGTCTTCAGCAATTCCCACGCCTCTTTTGCGTTGTCTCGCAAATTTCCTGCACGATGCGCCAGAAATTGTTTTACGGCAGCAAGCATACTGACAAATGACCGTCCCGTCATCAGAATGATCCCGACAACAGCAGAAATTGACAACACCAACACGGTACCCGCCGAATCAAACAGGCTGTGCGTCAATCGAAACAGCCAATACCCCAGAATGCCTCCCCCGGCGTTGGGGGGATTTTGCGAACTCCCGGTTACTTTCATGAACATGGCATCGTTCAATGTTTGAATTCGATTGACGGTGACCTTAAACAGATCAGTGGAAGAAAAGGATTTAGGTTGTGAAGAATGTGACACGATATCGATATACAGGTTCAAATGGCTCCAAGTGAGAATGACAACCACCAACAGCCAAAACCCAAGATGGCGAAGGGAACGTCCCGGCAACCGACGCTTAATCATCATAAACAATGCCAGAAATCCCACATATATTCCGAAGATCCAATACCATTTTCCGGCAAACAGCATAAACAAGTAAGCTAATTTCTTGCCGACCCACCCCATTCCTGCCAAGGATAGTCCGGCCGCCGTCAGCAGCAGCAATCCCGAAATTTCATATTTGATAAAGCTTTTGGGCTGTATCGCGCCTCTTTTTCGTTTCTTCCCCATTGATCTCGCTCCCATGTAATAGAACTTGCTTCGACAATCACCAGCAGTCGCCTGCCGGCAAAGTCGATTACCAACCAGATTCGATAGATTTGAATGGATAAGCAAAGAAAGAGCACCTCAAGGGTGCTGACTAGCGGTTTGGTTATTAATTCTTTTCTCCACGAAAGTGCGATTTCCTGCACAGTTCGTTTCAGATGCAACGGGTCTTTTATGTTTTCGGAAAAAGCGGAACGATCGAACCGGGAGCCAGACTCGCGTTTAAGTAATCGTAGGGATTGGGAGACAACAGGCGAACTACTTTTCCCACCCCGTTGGCAACCGGCTCCACGATCATCCTGACCCCCTGATGCTCGGTTTCGATCCAATTGAAAGTCATGTTTTCAAAACCTTCAAATACGGTTTCTGCTGGGATGGCAGCCCAATGCAGGCTGATCATTACTGGATCACCCCCGTCTGGTTGTTTGATCGTTTTTGTTCAATCATTTGTTGCAGTTTTCGCATGGCGTCACCCAAACCACCGATTTCGTCAATCAGTCCGTAGGCGACCGCATCCCGGCCAACCACACTGGTTCCGATGTCGCGGGCCAGTTCACCTGTTGTCAACATCAGTTCACGAAATTTCTCTTCCGAGATCCGCGAATGTTCCGTTACAAACCGAATCACCCGTTCCTGCATTTTTTCCAAATATTCAAAAGATTGGGGGACCCCAATCACCAATCCGGTCAAACGTATCGGGTGTATGGTCATGGTGGCGGTTTCGGCAATAAACGAATAGCTGGAGGCAACCGCAATCGGCACGCCGATTGAGTGTCCTCCGCCGAGCACCAATGTGACTGTAGGTTTGGACAGCGAGCTGATCATCTCGGCGATTGCCAGTCCTGCTTCCACATCGCCGCCCACTGTATTCAAGATCAGCAGCACGCCTTCAATTTTGTCGTTCTGTTCCACTGCCACAAGCTGCGGAATAATGTGTTCATATTTGGTTGTTTTGTTTTGCGGCGGCAGCACAATATGCCCTTCAATCTGGCCGATGATCGAAATGGCGTAAATATTGCTTTCTTCAGTGGCGGCAACCCGGGATTGGCCAAGACTCTCAATATTCTCCAGGACGGTATTTTTCGATCCGATGGGAGCTTGCGGCGGAGGCGCGATAGTTTCAGGCGTTGCAGGTTCCGCAGGCGGCGCATCCATTTGACCCGGCATCAAGTATTCGTTCGACATGTCGCTACCACTCCTCAATTATGTGTCGGGTCTAGTATGGTTCTTCCAAGGGTGGAACATGCAAAAAAGCCTGACGTCGCGTCAGGCTTTTGCCATCGATTGTAGCCTAATCATCAAATTACACTTCCATGATGATCGGAAGAATCATCGGACGGCGTCTGGTCTGCTCGTGCAAGTAACGACCCAATGCGTCCCGCACTCCATTTTTCAAAGAAGACCATTCGTTTACATTTTCGGATACGAGTTTCGCGAGTGTCTGCGTGACGATCTTGTTGGCTTCTTCCAACAATTCTTCCGATTCCCGGACATACACGAAACCGCGGGAAATAATATCCGGCCCTGACAAAATGGTTCCGTCTTGTTTGGACATCGTGACAACGACTACCAATATGCCGTCTTGCGACAGCAGCTTCCGATCCCGCAATACGATATTGCCGACATCACCGACCCCGAGTCCGTCAATCAGCACGTTGCCGGCTGTGTATTTGGCACCCAATCGTCCTTTTCCGCCTTGAAACTCGATGGAGTCCCCGTTATCCACAATAAAAATGTTCTCCGGATCCACACCGGTATCCACTGCCAACTGGGAATGCCTTTTCAGCATGCGGTATTCACCGTGTACGGGAATAAAGTATTTGGGACGAACCAGGTTCAACATCAATTTTAATTCTTCTTGACTTCCGTGTCCGGAAACGTGAACTCCGGATACCGCATGATAGATCACATTGGCCCCGACGCGAAACAACTGGTCAATTGTGCGGGAAATATACTTCTCGTTGCCTGGGATGGGCGAAGAAGCAATAATCACAGTATCTCCGGGCATCACTTCCACTTTACGGTGGGTGGCACGCGCCATCCGGGTCAAAGCGGACATCGGTTCGCCCTGGCTGCCGGTGGACAAAATCACCACTTTTTCAGCCGGCAGCTTGTTGATTTCGTCCGGGTCGATCAACGTTCCCGGATTGATCTGAAGATAACCGAGTTCGTTGGCAACGGTGATATTGTTCACCATACTGCGGCCTACAACTGCCAGTTTCCTGCCGTATTTTTCCGCAGCATCGATAATTTGCTGAATTCGATGCAAGTTTGACGCAAAGGTGGCGATAATGATCCGGCGTTCCGTTTGCGCAAAACTTTCGTCAATCGTCTGCCCCACCACACGTTCCGACATGGTGAAACCGGGACGTTCCGCGTTGGTGCTGTCTGAGAGAAGCGCCAGAACCCCTTTTTCTCCAAGTTCAGCCAATTTGAAAAAATCGGCCCGTCGTCCGTCAACCGGGGTATGGTCAAACTTAAAGTCTCCCGTGTGCACAATCACGCCCTCCGGAGTGTCAATTGCGAAGCCCACGGTGTCTGGAATGCTGTGATTGTTGTTAAAAACGCTGACCGTAAACACGCCCAATTTGATCACGCTGGCGTTCGTGATGACGTTTAATTTTACCGTATCAAGGATACCGTGTTCACGAAGTTTTCCTTCCACCAGTCCCAGAGTCAAACGTGTTCCGTATACGGGAATGTTCAGGTTTTTCAAAAAATAGGGCAATCCCCCAATATGGTCTTCATGACCATGCGTCAGAAAAACACCCCGTACTTTGGTCTTGTTCTCAATCAAATACGTAATGTCCGGAATCACAATATCGATACCGAGCATTTCCTCTTCCGGGAATTTCAGCCCAGCATCAACTACAATAATGTCGTTCCCGTACTGATAAGCCGTCATATTTTTGCCGATTTCCCCGACTCCGCCCAACGGAATAATCGACAATTTGTTTTGTGTCTTGCTCAAATCTGCACCTCCGATAATAAGTTGATCTGTTATTTCCTCATTTCCGTCCCAGTTCGTGTTCACCTTGACCCGCACCAGTCACTTGCCATCATTATACATGAACGGCTATATCCAGCACAAGGTTCCTCCGATTTCTAGTATGTACAAAAAAAAAGCCTTCTCCATAACACTGAGTAAAAGATCATCTTGGACATACTGTAAGAACTTGCAGAATGTAAAAAAATAAGACTCTTACGTTATGCTGCACATAACGTAAGAGCTGAAGGTGATCCGCCAGATTAATTTTTCACCGTCTTCCAGTCAAGCAGGTTTCGCAGAAACTCAACAAACTCGTCATCCGCTTCAACCATCGGCAGACGAACGCCGCCAACGTGTATACCGGCAAGTTCCAAAGCAGCTTTCACGGGTGCCGGACTCGGGATCTTGAACAATCCATCAAAAATCGGCAGCAGTTTGTTGTGCAGCTTGACCGCTTGATCGAGTTGGCCCTTCCGGAAAGAGTCAATCAGTTCACGTATTTCGGGACCCACAATATGGGACGCAACCGAAACGACTCCGTAACCTCCCAGCGCAAGAAATGGCAGAAGCGTTTTATCGTCACCCGTATACACGGTAAATTCGTCCGGTTTGTCCGCCAGCAGTTTCAGCACCTGATTAATATCTCCGGTTGCCTCTTTCGTAGCCACGATGTTTGGCACTTCAGCCAACCGCAGCTGCGTTTCCACATCGATATTAACCGAACTGCGCCCCGGAATGTTGTAAAGCATGTTGGGAAGTTGTGTCGCTTCGGCGATTGCTTTGAAATGGCGGTACAGCCCTTCTTGCGAAGGACGGTTGTAATAAGGAGCGACGACCAGCAACCCTTCTACACCGCATTGCTCCGCTTCCTTCGACAATTCAACCGATGCGTCGGTGTTGTTGCTGCCGGTGCCGGCAAGGACAGGCACGCGTCGATTGGCAAATTCGGCCGTTTTTGTGAACAGTTCCACCTTTTCTGCATGAGATAACGTCGGCGATTCACCTGTGGTTCCGGCTACCACAATCGCTGTGGTCCCTGTTGAAATCAAATGTTCGACCACATTTTCCAAACGTCCGTAATCGATTTTCAGATCATCATTGAACGGGGTCACCATCGCCGTGACCATTCTACCAAAATCCATCATAGCCACCACCTATCTAGATTCGCAACAGATTGAAGGTACAATTGCGCTGCAGCAAGTCATTCATTCAGTTTAAATTTGGCATGCAGCGCACGAACCGCTTTCGACATATATTCTTCCCTCACCAAACACCAAATGGTCGTATGCGAATCGGCAGACTGCAGGATTTCGATTCCTTCTTCCGATAGAGCTTCCACAATCATCGCCATGACACCAGGAACTCCCGCAATGCCGGCACCAACCGCAGATATTTTCGCGCAATTCGGGGTAATTTCCGGTTCAAAACCCAACTCGCGCAAAATCCCCACCGCTTTCTCACTGTCGGCGTGGGAAACGGTATAGGCGACACCGCTTGGAGAAACAGAAATGAAATCCACGGAAATTCCGTTTTGCGCCATAGCTTTAAAGATCTGCAACTGATTGTCGGCCTTCGGTGAAGTCGCGATCTGCAGTTGGGTAATCCGCGAAG
>JAGVBM010000072.1 GCA_020059765.1 Bacillota bacterium | reverse complement strand
CGCTTGCAGCTCTTCCGGCGTCATTTCACTTAACAGTTTCCCTGAGACCATCGTGTTTCCTCCAAATCTTGAATCAGGTGGTTGGTTACAGGCAGTTACGCTTTCCATTCCAATTGGCGGCCGCCGATCAGGTGATAGTGCAGATGATGGACCGTCTGTTGACCGTGCGTGCCCGTATTGGTAATGACGCGGAATCCCGAGTCGGCCACTCCCATTTCTTTCGCCACATGCTGCAGGGCGAGATGCAACTCGCCGACCAGCTCTTGATCGTCCGACTGAATGGCAAGCAGGGAAGGAATGTGCCTCTTCGGAACGACCAGTATGTGGACGGGAGCAATCGGATTGATGTCATGGAACGCTAATACCCGATCGTCCTCATAGACCTTTTGGGATGGAATTTCCCCGGCAATGATTTTGCAAAAAATACAATCCATTTCAATCACTTCCTTATGTAAAATTGGTTTTCTTTATTATTTGTACTGGCGCCAATCCAACTTGCTGTTCTTAAGCAGATGTTCAAAATTATTCTCCAAGCGTTTTTGTTCCGCCTTCCGCGCCTCTTCCAATTGCCGGAGTTTTTCTTCCTCTCGCCGCGCTTCTTCCGCCTTCAATTGATCGGCTTGCGCCTGCAGCTTTTGCAGGATATCGGCGTCTAACAGATCTCTTAAGGTCGCTGGTTTTTCTGCAAACCTTTTCGATTCAGTCCGGGTTGTCGAACCGGCCGACTGTCGTCCGGGCATTGATTGTTTGCGCTTTGCCATACCGGTCACCCCTGAAGGATATGTTGTTTCTAATTATAGCAGTTTGTCCTGGGGTATTCTATAATAACGGAAGCAGCGAGAACGCCGGATGCGGATAGGCATGGCGGCAGGGCAGGAAGAAAATCAAATATGCGGGGGGATGCAGTATGCTTTATTATCCGAAATCAATTCGGCATACGGAACAACGATTGGTCGTGCATATACCGGAAGCGGGTCTCTTCATCAACAAATGGATTAATCTCAGCGAAGGATTTAAAGGCTTGTCCATCCGCTTTGCAGCCGGGAGGGACACGCAAGGGTCTTTGTTGGTGATGGGGGTGCGTCATGAAGGCAAAGGATTCGACATCGCATTTCGGAAAGATGCATGGGATGAACTGACACGGGAACCGGAAGCGTTGGAGATCCGGTACGGGAGTGATCCGGAAGACGTGAATCTGGCGACGAGGATCGAGATTCCCGAGGACTCGTTTGATGCATTTATCGAGAGTTGTCAGCAGCAGGCGGAGGAAGATTCGGGAAAAAAAGTGCTTGCTGAAATTGCGGCCTATTTTGCATAATCTTATCGGCGAGCGGAATCCGGGGATTGACCGTGCGGTTCCCCGTCTTGGCTCATTTGCTGCAAAGGGTGGTCGGGATTTTGTGTTTCTTGGTTTGCCGGTTTCATCAGCGGTTCTTGCGGACGGTTGGTCGGATTGGGTTGACCGTTGAACAGAGTCTCTGTCAACCCGTCCAATTTGTCCATGACTTTCCCGAACCCATACCCGACAAGAAATGACATGCCGATGGTCGCCAAAACTGAATTGTTGGCGGAAACCAGAAGAATTCCGCTTTTGAAAAGAATGACAATCATCAAAGCGGTGCCTGCACTCATCAGCGGACGCAATAGATACCAAATCCACCATTTGTAGATGTTTAGTTGGGAACGGATATTATGCCAATAAAAGAGGCGCAGGGAATACAAGGAACCGCCGATAGCGCCTGCCGCCGCGTAATATTGATATTCCTGGAACAAGATCAGCGGCAGGATGCCGATGAAGGCGGTGTCCAACAAACCGCTTTTCAACAACCCGATCCAGATAAAATTTCCGCAGAATAACCCAAGCAAATAGGTCAGGACCAAGCCTTTCAACCAGCGTTCCCACATGCCCGACACCGCCCCGTAACCGATCATCCGCTTTGTTAGCGGTCTTGTTTCATCTTATGTAGGAACATGATGAACATGACCAGAATCCAAGGTGCTATGGAACGAAGTGCGGTTTGCGGTATAATGACAAAATGAGATTCATTCTTCAAAGGACTGAGTGAAATGGTTCGCGAGGCAGGATATGAAGAGGTTCGAAAAAACAAAGACAACGTGCTGATCGACGTCCGGTCGGAAGCGGAGTATGCGGAATCCCATATTCCCGGGGCGGTCAACCTTCCGATTTTTAATGATGAAGAACGGGCGCAGGTGGGAACGGTGTACAAGCAGGTCGGGCAGGACCAGGCCAGAGAATTGGGGCTGCGCATCGCATCGGGCAAACTTCCCGATTTGATTCGCTCCATTCAACAAGCGGCCGGTGACAAACAGCCGGTTGTCTATTGCTGGCGGGGCGGCATGCGCAGCAAAAGCGTGGCCGCAGTTCTCGATTTGATGGGGTTGCCTGCGGTTCGGTTGGAAGGCGGATATCGGGCTTACCGGGAATATGTTAAAGAACGGATCGACAATATTCAATTGCACGTTCCCTGTGTCGTCATTCACGGGATGACCGGTGTCGGCAAGACGGAATTGTTGAAAAGGCTGGAAGCAGACGGGGAGCCGGTGGTCGATTTGGAAGGGCTGGCGGGACATAAAGGATCCGCATTCGGCTCCATCGGGGAAGCTCCGCGCAACCAACGGATGTTTGAGTCCCTCTTGCTGGAACGGCTCGATGAATTGGCAGACAGCCGGTATATCATCATCGAGGCGGAAAGCAAACGGATTGGACGGGTGAATCTTCCGGACTGGCTGCTGCAGGCGAAAGAAAACGGCCTTCACATCTTGCTGGAAGCCCCCACGCTGATCCGGGTGAAACGGACCCTTGCCCAATATGTGGTCGACGATCCGGAATTCAAAGACAAGATTACAGGCGCCATGAGTGCCATCGAAAAGAAACTGACGCCGGAAGATCGTGCAGTCGGTTGGAGCGCGATTGAACACAACCGGTACGAAGAATTGGTTGCCATGCTGCTGGTGAAATATTACGATCCCCGGTACCGCCACTCGATGGAGCAATATGATGCGGAGTTTATCACGCTTGACGCTGAGGATCTGGACGTATGCAAGGAAGCGGTGAAGAAGGCCATTCGGGAACGGTTGCTGCGATTCCTTGTCGAAAATTAAATGAAACGTTTTTCGCAACGGAATGGGAAACGCCCGGGACAGGTGCCCGGGCTCCCTTGTCTCAGCCGCTTGCAAGTTTGAGACCGATCAGGGATCGACAACAGCGCCTGCTGTCGGGCCGTAAATCGGCACCAACAAGAAGAACAACACAAAGATGATCAAGAACACAACAGCCCAACGGGTATATCCGCCAAAAATTCCGTACATGATGCTGTCTCCTTTCGAATCCATCTCTTTTGCTCACATGATTGTCAACAAGCCTGAAACACGCATTTCGGTTCCTGGGTTTGTTTTAGTAGACGGGGGTTGTGGTGCAAACGGTTGTAGTCACCGGTACCAAGAGAATAAAGAGAACGAAAATGATCAGAAATACTACGGCCCAACGTGTATATCCTCCAAAAATGCCATATCCGCCCATCGAATTCCCTCCTTCCGTAGTCTCACTCCAGTAAATGCGTCCTGCATACAGACGGTAACGTACATTCGTCTAATCGCCAGGAAAATCCGCAGGTGTCCAACATAGAAACAAGGCCATGGTTGATATCCATGGCCTGCTTCTGGCTTGTGGCGTTAACGAGGTGAAACGACAGGGGGGGCGACAACGGGTGCGACGAATCGACCGATCACCCCACGGGATGTGGACACCGCTTTCGGTGAAATCGTCTCCGCATCTCCCAAGATGACGACGGCCGAAGTGGATACGGTGTTAATCTTTAAATAGCCCAGTCGAATGTCCCCATTTTGCACATACATGTTGAATGGCGTTGGTTGAAAAACAGGGTTTTGAGGCGGCATAGGCTCCCTCCTGACAGGATATTGTCGGCGGTCTCAGACCTGCGAACTCTCGTCTCGGATAACAATTTCATCGAGAAACTCCGAATCTTCCTGATCCGCAAAGTGCAGCCGGGTAGCGGAATGAATATGGCGGGCAAATGTGACGAAGCTGGGGGCGCCCCTCGGACCTCCTGTATTCATCACTCTGCTAAACGAACGGACTTCCAAAACATCTCCCACCTGGACCACGCCGGACGTTTGCACTACAGTGACTTTCATCAGATCGACATAAGTGGTTTTGGGACGATTGCGAAAACGCGCCATGATTTCACTTTACTGAGTGGGTTGTCGTATCCGAGATATCCAGATCATTTGTGTTGACAACACTCATAAAATTCAACGATTTTCCCGCGTCGCCCGTACATACGGCTCCCGAGCCAAGGTAGTTTTTCTCCGCGCTCTTGGGAACGATCGCCCCGGTGTCCCCGAATTTGAAAACGCCGGAAACAGTAACGGCCTCGATGCTCCATATAATCGCTGGCATACATGCACCTTCCTTTCTTCCTAACAACATTTTATGGGCATTTGCGAAAATGGGTACCAAATCCGCTCTTGTCACGTACAGTAAAAGAGACACATCGTGCCCAGGAGGTGGAGGCCGATGCCGGCAATCCTTGGCGCCTTAAAAGTGATCAGTGTCGGCAGTGCAGGAGTGGTGCATATTGGGGATGTGGCCGTGATCGCCCCGAAAGCCACCGCCAAAACTTATGCCGGATCCGGCTCTTTTAACACGGGGGATTTTCCGTCCTCGTACAACGTGGTAAGCGCAACGAACACGAATGACCAGGATATTTTCGACGAGAACGTGACAGGTTTGTAAAGCGGGATGAATGAAATGAAAATCGTCCAAACGATCCATATCGGAACATTCACCATCAATTCCATCGGCGGAGCCTCGATCGTCCAGATCGGGAGCAGCTGGCTGATCCAGTCTCATTCCGAATCCTACGAGACGAACGGAACCGTGCAGGCACCTGTCACTCCAAAGGGAGAGGCACAACTGTTTCCTGAGACTGTTCTGGAACCATTCGTAAAAACGAAAATACCGACAGCCACTCCTGAAGAAAAACCCCTTCCTCCTCCAGATTGAGGAAGGGGTTTCCGTTTTGGGAGAGGCTGTTCAAAATTCGTCTTTCCCCCAGACGTCATCCATGCAGAATGCATACTGCCGGGCTGCTTCATAAAAACGTTCGCGGGCGTCTTCGCATTGTTTCGAATCGTTCCCGTACAATCTGCAAACCGATGCCCTTTCCCATGCAAGCCGATTGGCGGTTATCCATTTAGAGTAGCATGGGTCGGCCATCCCCAACGGAGGACCGGGAAGCAGAGTGAAAAACGGCTGGTCAAAAGCCATAACGGACTCCCCCTTATCATGCATTTCTCACAGATGTCTACCGTGATATTACCTTATGAAAGTGAATGACAAAGTTCCTTTCCGATATACTAAAGCGAGAAAGGAGAGAAATCGAATGGACTTCAATATTATTCAGCTTTTCTGGGAAGTTCCCATGATCTTTCTGGCCTTGCTGCTATTGACAAGGCTGCAGGGAAAAAAGACGATTTCACATTTAACCTACTTTGACTATATTACGGGGATCACCCTTG
>JAGVBM010000280.1 GCA_020059765.1 Bacillota bacterium | reverse complement strand
TCGGCCTGTTGACGGTGCTCAAAGGACTGCCTCTGGCGTACAACAAAGATTTGCAGGAAGACAAAGAGGGCATGTTTGATACGGTGGAGACGCTGAAAGGATCATTGGCGCTGTTCGCGGGAATGATCCGCACGATGGAAGTCCAAAAAGAACGTCTGGCGCAAGCGGTAAAAGAGGACTTTTCCAATGCGACCGATCTGGCCGACTATCTGGTGCGCAAGGGACTGCCCTTCCGCCAGGCTCACGAAGTGATCGGCAAGCTCGTTCTCTACTGCATCGAACAGCGCAAATATTTGGCGGACTTGAGCCTGGAGGAATACAAAACCCACAGTCCGCTGTTTGCAGAAGACGTGTTTCACATAATCGACATCCGCACCGTGGTGGATGCGCGAAATGTGCGCGGCGGCACAGGCAGTGCGCAGGTGCAGCAGGCGATCGAACAGGCCAAAGCGCAAACCGAACGGTTCGGTCAGTGGGTGGAAGCCGCGTTGGAAATTGAAGGATAATCGCAAATGCGGATTTGTGAAAAAGGGGCTGTGCTGAAGCGGGATACTCGGTCTTCAGACACAGCCCTATTTTTGTTGCAAAGAAGTGATTCGAAAGAATCCGGGGTTTGGCAAACACTTCCGACCCGATAACTGTGAAAGTTTAGTATAATGACTAGTGTATGCTCGGCAATTTTTGCCGGAGAGACAGGATTTTACCGAGTGCTGTCGAAAAAAGAGTAAGGTTTGGGGGAAAGAAACGTTTCGGCGATGGGACAAGCGTTGTCACGGGCCGTGGGATAACAATGAAACAGTGGACACATACTCGTTCCAATTCTCTCAAATGTTTGGTGGAGGACGTGAGTAAAGCGATGATCGAAATGCAGGACGTTTGGAAAACCTACCCGAACGGAGTTTCTGCTTTGCGTGGAATTGACGTGAAGATTGGCCGGGGTGAATTTGTGTATGTGGTCGGCTCCAGCGGTGCGGGCAAATCGACGTTTATCAAGCTGATGTACCGGGAAGTGAGACCGTCAAAAGGATCGATCTTTGTCAACGGATTTAATGTGGAAAAATTGAAAGAAGGAAAAATTCCCTTGATGCGCCGGCAAATTGGGGTAGTTTTTCAGGATTTCAAACTTCTCCCGCAATTGACGGCGGCAGAAAATGTCGCTTTTGCAATGGAAGTGATTGAAGCTCCCCGCAAAAAGATCAAGACCCGCGTCAAGGAAGTCATGGAATTGGTCGGGCTGGGCAGCAAACTGAACGCATTGCCGAACCAACTGTCCGGCGGAGAGCAGCAGCGTGTGGCGGTTGCCCGGGCACTGGTCAATCATCCGGCTGTTATTATCGCGGACGAGCCTACCGGAAACCTGGACCCGGAAACATCGTGGGAAATCATGCACCTGTTCAACAAAATCAATCAGCAGGGCACCACGATTGTCATGGCCACTCACAACAAAGAGATTGTCAATACGATGAAGCAAAGAGTGCTGGCGATTGAAGATGGCCAGATTGTCCGCGACGAAAGAATGGGGGCTTACGGATATGAAGATTAGAACGATGATTCGACATGTCCGGGAAGGATTCAAGAATATTACCCGCAACGGATGGATGACTTTCGCCGCAGTCGGGTCGGTGGTTGTCACGCTGCTGATTCTCGGCGTATTCTTGACGTTGGCGTTAAACTTGCAAGCATTTACCAAAGATGTGGAAGCGCAAGTGCAAATGGACGTAATCGTGCAGCAAGGCACATCGCGAAGTGACATCGACTCGTTGGAGGAACGGCTGAAGTCGTTGTCCGGGGTCAAATCGGTACAGTTTGTGTCCAAGGAAGACGGGATCCAAATCTTGAAGGAAAAATTAAAGGATAATGCGGATCTGTTGACCGGACTGGAACTGGAAAACCCGCTGCCCGACAAATTTGTCGTCAAAGCGGCAGATCCCCGAGACACATTGCAGTTTGCTGAGCAAATCCGCACATTTCCCTTTGTGGACAAGGTGAAAGACGGGAAAGACGTAGTTGAAAAACTCTACAATGTGATTGACGTGATCCGCTGGGTTGGCGGAGGATTGGTGATCGGATTGGTGTTTACCGCCATCTTCCTGATCTCCAATACGATCAAGATTACGATTTTTGCCCGTCGGCGGGAAATCGAAATCATGAAATTGGTGGGCGCCAACAACTGGTTTATTCGTTGGCCGTTTTTTGTGGAAGGATTGCTGATGGGTGCGCTTGGTGCCCTGATCCCGATTTCGTTGATCGCGTTGGGTTATTCCTACGCTGTTGATGCTTTCAAAAATACGCTGATTATGGTTCTTCCCTTGGAAGGTTTGATCATGCAAGTCGGCGGATTTTTGCTGTTGATCGGCGCGATTATCGGAACTTTCGGTTCTGCGTTCTCCGTACGAAAGTTCTTGAAAGTATGATCGGCGAACGGAAAGCTAGACTCTTTGCGGCACGGTACTAGAATGGTAGAGTGTCTCATATACTCGAAAATGAGACTTGGACAAAAGGTGGTGTATCCATGCACTTGCGAAAACGCACTCTGGCGTTGTTGCTGGTCCTTGCACTGTTTGTCGGGAGTGCTTCGACCTACGGATTCCTTCAATTTCGCGCTAATGGTCTTCCTTTGGCAGGAAAAGACGCGTCGTTCATAGGGTCTGATCAGAAGGAATTTGCCAAGTTAAACGAAACGCTGCGTATTTTGCGTTCCGGTTATTTTCAAAAGGTGGACGAACAGAAATTGATCGACGGAGCTATCTCCGGCATGATTCAAGCGTTGGAAGATCCATATACCAGTTATATGGACAAGGAAACGGCGGATCAGTTCCACATGTCCCTGTCCTCGTCTTTTGAAGGAATCGGAGCGGAAATCAAATCGGAAAACGGCTTGATAACGGTCCAGTCTCCTATCAAAGGCTCTCCGGCGGAAAAAGCCGGTCTGCGTCCCAACGATCAAATCCGGAAAGTGAACGGTCAAGTGCTCGACGGAATGGATCTCAACCAGGCAGTTCTGTTGATTCGCGGCAAAAAAGGGACGGAAGCCAATCTGGAAATCACCCGCGCCGGCTCATCGGACGTGATGCACGTTACGATTATCCGCGATGAAATCCCGCGCGAGACGGTCAATGCCGAATATCTGAATGACGGGATCGGGAAAATCCAGATCACCGATTTTGGTGAAAACACGGCCAAGCGTTTTGAGGAAGAGTTGAAGAAATTTGAATTGAAAGGCTTGAAAGGACTCCTTATCGATCTGCGCGGCAATCCGGGCGGCTACCTGGAGGCAGTCTCCGAGATCAGCAATCTGCTGATCCCAAACAAAGAGATTATTGTTCAGGTCGAATACCGGAATGGACAAAAAGAGATCTTCCGTTCCAAGCTGGAAAAGTCTAAATACCCGATTGTCACATTGATTGACGGCGGTTCTGCCAGCGCCTCCGAAATAATGGCGGCCGCACTGAAGGAATCGGGCGGATATCCGCTGGTCGGGGAAAAATCATTCGGCAAGGGAACTGTTCAGCAAAGCAAAGAGTATTCCGATGGATCGAATCTGAAGTTTACCATGGCCAAATGGCTGACCCCGAAAGGCAACTGGATTCATAAAAAAGGGATTGAGCCCGACTATCCGGTATCGCTGCCGGCTTACTATAAAGTGACGGCGTTAAATCCGCAAACCGCGCTAAAGCGCGAAATGAACGGCACGGCTGTAAAAACTCTGCAGGAAATGTTGATCGGTGTCGGACTGGTGCCCGGACGTCAGGACGGCTATTTCAGCACGCAAACGGAGGAAGCGGTAAAAACGTTTCAGCGAATGAACGGATTGTCGGCAACAGGTATCGTGGAAGGCCAGACGACAGTCAAACTGATGGACGCCATCCGGGAAAAAATGAAGACCAACGACGTGCAATTGGAAAAAGCGATTTCTGTCCTTCGTTCCATGATGAAATAGCAGGTAAGACATATGGTTCTGTCGAATATACCCTGAGGATAGGTTTGTTCCTCGGGGGTTTTTACTGTATTGGGCAATGGCTGCGGTCGAGCTTTTATCAAAAGGGGGAGGCAGTCATGCAGGTCGTACCGTTTTTGTTGGAGTTAGGTCGCGGGTTTTTCGGCAATCTGCTGACACCTTTTTTCTACATCGCCATCCTGCTGATTTATCTGCAATACCGAAGGCAAGTCTCTCTGGAACGGCAGCTGTTCGGGATTCGCGTCACATCGGCCGAACAACAAGCGATTCGGTCACTCGGATATGGAGCGGTGGGCGGATTGGCGGCGACTCTGCTGATTTCCGGAATCGGTATCGTATTGAACCCGGCCGATTTTTTGTACGTATGGGTTCTGGCGATCATTTTGGCGATCTTTAATTTGCGATTTGTCTGCTTTGCTTATGCGGGCGGTATTCTGTCGTTTGTCTCCTTGCTCCTGCATGCATTTCCCGACATGACTTTGGGATGGCCTTGGGTGGCGAATCTATACGCGGATTTGCGCAGTTTGTCGATTCCCCATCTGCTGGCTCTTGTTGCCGTTCTTCACCTGACGGAAGCCATTTTGGTAGCCGTGCAGGGGGGACAGAGTGCAAGCCCGGTGTTTCTGCAAGGCAAAAGGGGCCGTCTGATCGGCGGATACATTCTGCAAAAGTATTGGGTGATTCCGCTGGGGGCCATTGTCATGACCGGTACGGGCGGTTTTGACTCCCCTGCCTGGTGGGGACTGCTGCCGATGATCGGTTGGCAAGGATTGCAAATTTTCCCGATCCCGGCTGTTTTGGGATTCTCCGGATTGGCGCTCGCTCGCCATCCGCAAGAGAAAGCGGTGCGAACGGCAAGATGGCTGGCCGCTTATGCGCTGATCCTATTGGGGTTGGCACTGGCCGGTGCCTACTGGTCTCCGTTGTTGTGGGCGGCTGCGATTTTTTCGCCGGTGGCTCATGAACTCTTGATTTGGTGGGAAATGACGGATGAAAAGATCAGACAGCCGAAATTTGCAAAACCGCTGCAAGGGGTCCGGATTTTGGCAATTCTGCCGAACAGTCCGGCGGAAGGAATGGAATTGAAACCCGGGGAAACGATTGTACAGGCAAATGGGGTACCGGTGAACACGCCCTTCGACTTGCATTTTGCCATCAATCAGAATCCGGCTTTTATAAAACTGGAAGTTGTCGATGAAAACGGGGAAAACCGGTTTGCGGGAAAACCGAGGTTTTCCGGAGATCATCATGGACTGGGCTTGATCCTGGTTCCGGATGAAGCTGCAAAGGAATACGTCCGTCTCGATTCGATTCCGATCTGGAAAAGAATCTGGAACTCGGTCAGCGGTTCGAAACATCAAGGAAAATCAACTGCAGTCTAAAGCAGGCAAGTCACCTACAGGAGGAAGCAGAGTATGGATATTACGACAATCCTTGGCTTGGTTCTCGGTACGGCGTTCCTGGTCGTTGCGTTTGTATTGGAAGGCGGGCATGTCAGTTCGCTGTTTCAAATCACCGCTTTTATGATCGTTTTCGGGGGCACCGCTGGCGCGATTATGGTCAGCACGCCGATGGAACAGTTGAAAGAACTGCCGAAGATTCTAGGACATGCATTTTCGCATAAGCGGCGGGAACCGTTGGAAGTGATCGACGAACTGGTATCGCTGGCGACCATCGCCCGCCGTGAAGGGATCTTGGCACTGGAAGAGAAGATCGAAACCTATGAAGACGATTTTTTCAAAAATGGGGTTCGCTTGGTGGTGGACGGGGTCGACCCGGAATTGGTGCGCAGCATCATGGAAACGGAGCTTTCATTTATTGAAGACCGCCATTCCAGAGGGGCTGCGATCTTTGAACAGGCGGGGGGCTTTTCGCCCACCATGGGAATTATCGGAACGGTAATGGGGCTGGTGCATGTCTTGGGGAACCTGGAAGACGCCAGCAAGTTGGGTCCTTCAATTGCTGTCGCCTTTATCGCGACACTATACGGGGTCGCGTCCGCCAACGTGGCATTTTTACCGCTCGCAAACAAATTGAAAGTGCGCAGCAAACAGGAAGTGTTGGTACGGGAACTGATGATTGAAGGAATTCTGTCGATCCAGGCGGGTGAAAACCCAAACAT
>JAGVBM010000395.1 GCA_020059765.1 Bacillota bacterium | reverse complement strand
TTGACAATATACGTACATACGTATATAATAAAGACAGAAGGGAGGTGATCAAATTGGACAAGCTGACGGAAAAAGCTTTCGAAAAACTGCAAAAGGCCGAGCACTTTACCCGAAACGCCTACGAGCTGTGGGAGCAGGGGCGACTCGATGATAAAGGACTCGGCCAGCGGCTGGAAGACATCAAGAAGCGATACTCCTTGACAGCCGACGAACAGAAAGCCTATGATGCTTGGAACCGCAAGCGTAAGGCGAAGTAAGACGTGAGAGAGGGGCTTAGGCTCCTCTCTTTCGCCGTTTGGTCTTGAGTATCAGCATACCATCAAACGCAGCGTCAAGCAACGTCTCATGATCCTCGAAGGACAAGAACAGTGCAGGGAATATAACCGATCCATCAATGAAATAATCTAAATATCTGGCTTTGTTCCGCTTCATGCCCTTCCCTCTCTTTCCATGCGCTGTTCGATGGCTTCGATAATGTATGCGGTAAGACTTTGGCCGGATGCATCCGCCGCCGCCTGGTAGATTTCTTTTCGGCCTTTTGGTATGAGCAGGCTATGCCTGTCATACTTTTTCGCTTGGTATTTGTTCTTTGCCCTTGTCGCTGGGGTTCCCATTTTTTTGTTCCCTCCTCGACACAAGGATAGCATAAAATTTATACGTACGCAAGTATAAAACTAAATAAAAAAAGCCCCCGGCCGGAGCCGAGGCGAGCATCACTTTTCCACCATATTTTTCAGCACCGCGCATAGCGTTCCCATGTCGATCTGCTCCAGCGGATCGTGATCGCTGGTCAGATACCCTTTGGCGCGGGCCCAATCGACGGATTCTTGTTTCCAGTCTGTTTGTTTCTGCGGCTCCGGGGTGGCCAGCAGGTCCGCCAGATAGTCCCTTACGATCGAAACGCCATAGTCCGGATTTGGGGCCCACCGACCGCCGAGATCCTCTACAGTCGGAGCAGACCCAAGTAATCTTTCAGGTAAGCCTCTGGGGTCTGTAACCCGATCATTTAGGGTTTTCGCTTTAATTTTGTCAATCTCAGAATAAAGTCTAAGGTGACGCAGGTGAGCTCGGACCCCATCCTCTATGGTTGTAAAAGAAAGACCGGGGTTTCCTCCCCCGGTCGCTCCCAAACCACAAAAATTAAATTGTTCCGGTCGTACATCTCCTGGTTTTCCATTCGGAGTTTCAAAAGTAAAATAACCGGTTTCTTTTAAACATTGGCAAAACCCTACCTCAGGACGTACTCCTTCATCTTTTCCTATTCTCCAATATGCCTCAATTATCTGTCGAACTTGCTGCGGGCTATATTTGACGTTCCTCAATATTTACCCTCCTTCTCCTTAGACCTCCAGAAGCAACTACATGCTCATACCAAGCTTGAAATCGTTCTTCATCTTTCTTTGTGTATGGTGTATGAGGTACGTGTCCATCCAAAAAAGCAAGAGCTAATTCTGCCTCCTTTCGTTTAACCACAAGATAAGGAAGTAATAGTCGCACTGCTTCTCTTACCTCTTGCCAACCAAATAAGTCCCATCGCCACATGGTGAGATAGGAATCTTTTCGGGGGTCACTTTTGTATTTCACTCCTCCACCTAAAATAGCCGCTACTTTATTTATGGCTTCTTCTGACGAATTCGTTGCGGATAGAACTGGCTGTTTCGCCTTTTCCCCCATTTTAAAAGTAATTGTCCCTTCTCCATCAATAAAACCAGCTACCCACGCTAAACTAGTCTCTGCTCTTAAAGATGGGTCCAATTTTGACAACTTTTTTTCATGTTGTTCTCGTTGAGATAAAACCCAAGCATCATGTCGATCACGGTTCCATCCGTTCTTTCGTAGAATGCGTAAAATTTGTGAATGGTGGCATCGGAGTTCCGAGGCGATATCAGGCGTACTCCTTCCATTCAATACATACTGCCCGTACAACCAGTTTTCATCCACGACCAGAGGTTTGCGCTTTTTAAGA
The DNA here is from genome assembly GCA_020059765.1 of Bacillota bacterium. Classification (GTDB taxonomy): domain Bacteria; phylum Bacillota; class Bacilli; order Tumebacillales; family Effusibacillaceae; genus Effusibacillus. Next base: position 12,825 of record JAGVBM010000395.1, on the reverse strand, counting down.
TTAAGGGATCTTAAACGGCGTCTTAGAGATTCGGCAGATAACTTAATACCGAATTCTTCCCTGATCATTTTTAAAAGGCTGTTAATGCTCGTGGTCTCTTGATACTTTAACCGAAGCCAATCATCCGTTAGGATACGAGTTTTACGACGTGGTTTTACATCTACTTCGTGAGCATGTAATATGTTAAGAATCTTCGTTTTACCACAACCGAAATGTTTTGCTATGTCTCTCGCTTTTTTATGCTCAACAACATACATCGTAACGATTTCATCTTCAGGCAAATGCAATTTTGTTGGCATGATTTTTTCACCCCATGCCCTAATTTTACACCAATTTGAGTCCGGTTTTCTTCTCGAAGAACGTCTGCGCTTGTTCAACGGTTGCCTGCGCTGTTCCGATGATGGGAGTACCCGCTGGCTGGGATTCAGCCGGCGGAATATACGTCACTCTGAAGTATTCGCAGACCGCACGCGCTGCCGCTTCTGCCTGCATCTTTTGGAACTCCGGGTCCGCCAACTTTTTGTTCTCTTCCGGATTGGAGGCGAAGCCCGCCTCAATCAGGACGGCGTGCATATTTGTCTGAACGAGTACTGCGTAATCCGCAATCCTCACTCCGCGGTTGGTTTGTCCCGTGGCGGCAGAAATGGCGTCTACAATCTTCCGCGCAATTTCTTGAGTCTCCGTACCGCGCGCTGCGTTGCAGATCCACACGGCCACCCCGTTCGCTTCCGGATTTGTAAAGCTATCGTTGTGCCAGGACACAAACAGATCCGCTTGCATTCGATTGGCGAAGTTCGCCCGATCTGACAACTCTTCGCCTAATGATCCAAAGCTGTACGGCTTGTTTTTGTCCCTGGTTAGTGCCGCTTGGATGCCGCAGCGAACCAAAGCTTCCTGGAAGAAAAGAGAGACCGGCCAGGTGTAATCGGTCTCCTTTCGTCCGCTGTTGACGTTTCCGGAATCGAATCCAACATGACCAGGATCAATGCAAACGATCATTTCGCCTCACCCTTTTCTTGCAATTGCGTTAATACTTTCGTCACAAAGCCGGGGAGTGGAACTCCCAACAATCCCAGATTTTCCGTGATTGACAAACCTTCTCTGGCCACATAAAAATAAACGGCCAACGTCCGGAAGATGGGGCCTTTATTGCCGACCATCTGATCCATCATCACGGCCACAGCCACGACTGCAAGGACGGCACCTTTCCGGATGCCGCCCCAAAACATGACCTCGCTATCAACTTGTTTGTTCTTCCAGGCAGACAGGAAGCCGGTTGCATAGTCCAAGATCATAAACACGATCAAAGCTTTCAACGCGGCATCCCACCCTCCCAGCCAGTTGGTTACAAGTAATCCTGCACCCGCAATGATTGAGTTGAATCCGAATTCCTTCAAATTCATCACTCTCACTCTCCTAAATTGTTTTTGATGCAAAACAAAAGAGCCTACTCCAGTAGAGCGGCTCTCAGTAACTCCAGAAGTTCATTTTTTTCGGCTTGCGTCATTTGTGCGACCGACTTTCCGTTGGTCTGCTCAATACGTTCTTTCGCCGTAGGCTGTCGCGAAAAGTTGACCGTCTGGCCCGTTCCTTTCGGATGGTTCTTTGGCTGAGTCCTGGTCTCTGCGTTCAGATGTCTCATAGTCACACCGCCTTAATCAGAATTTGATTCTGGCCATACTTCGTGGTGGACTTGGCAGCCACAACGATGTCACCAGCAACCGTAGCGGTGATCGGCATCTGCGCCTGACCGTTTACGCAGGCAACCGTCTGGATCAGCGTCCCGGCTGAGTCGTAAAACTCGATCGGCTCCGTGCTGACCGGATCGTCGACCGTGGCCGTGATTGTCGCGGTGTCAGTGCCGTTTGCGGTGATTTGCGGTTTGTCGACAGTTACCGAAATTCTCTTGTAAACGACGACGGACCCTACTACTCCATTGACGATGACCCCCTGTATGCTCCCGGCGGAGAGAATATCTTGCACAAGTGGATCGTTATCGTTGATCCGATAGATATACTCGCCGGGCTGCGGCTCATAGGGAACTCCGTCCGGGAAAAGGGAGTTCGTGCCGAAGTCGGTGATGCGCTTTCCAAGTGAGTCAATAACAATCACCATATGAGACCTCCTTAATATATAGCGAACCAACCGAACGCTATGGCATTCTGATTTATAGGCGATGCTCCTTCCATTGTAAAACCATCGGCCTGGAAGGTGATGTAATATGGTTCGCCTGATCCTTTCGTAGAGATGGTGGTGCTGTCAGTTGCGAGATCAAATATTTGGAGCAAACTCGATAAATCAATTGCTTGTTGAAAATACCCATACGATCCAGTTATCTCAGCCGTTGTACCAACATATAAATACCTAGGTCGAAATCCCGTTACAATCTTTCTATTACTTCCCCCATCCCCTGTATAAGTGCCAGTTGCTATCTTTGCAAGACCACTAGCATGAATCCCATCCAATGTGTCCGCATCCAACCCGCTTCCAGCGCCGTCGTTTCCGGCGTGCCAAACAGCGTTTCCTGATTTTAGAAAGGAACTTGCAATGACATTTAAAGTCCCGCCGCCAACGGCCCCCGTCCCTCCTGATGCGATAATTCTTGTATCATAGTCTACGGCAGTAGCCCCGGAGTGGAAATCTATATACGGAGTTGAGGATACTCCGTCTTGCCGCCCTACTTCGACCGAACCTGACTCGATAGTAGTATTTCCTTGGATCGTTACGGCACCGGAGACTGTTCCTCCGGTGCTTGGTAGCGCCCCCACTTGTGCGGCTGTTGTAGCGTGCGGATTGTCCGTCCTTGTTGTGTGCGCGTCAAGATCCGCTTTTGCTGCATCATATTGGGTTTCGAGGTTATTGAGTTTGTCTGCGTCTATCCCCGGAGGGCCTCCGCTGACCCAGGTTGTTTTTGTGTATGGCATCCTATCACACCCTTCCTATTGTATCTGTGCGAACGATGTTGATTGACTCAAGATTGGTCTTGTCTTTCGTCCAAAATACCCGTGAGACAAGAATTCCGCTGTCAGCCGTTGTCGTAGCGTTTGCGCCTGCGAAAATACCGATCTCGCGGATATTGACGTTCGCCTCTGTAGGCGCAATATATACAGTACTCTCAAGCACGCCGGTTCCTTGCACGGCCTGCTTCGTGAACGCCTTGCGAAACGCCTCTGCGCCAAGTTTTGTGTTTGTGTTCGCAAGCGGAAGCGTTGTTCCGTCATCAGTGCCTAGAGCCAGGTATTTAAGTGTGAGGTCTGTCACCGTACCATCCAGAGCATCCCGAATCAAGTTGAGCGCTCCGTCCGTGATCAGATTTTTGATCTTGTGGACTTCCGTTCCGTTTGGTCCGATGATATGGATTTCGTATTCGCCAAGCCAACCGGTTGCCGCGTCTATATTCATGTGACCACTCCTTTCAGCAAGGATGAAGCGTACTGCTAGGATAAAGCGTACTTGACGGCACTGGACACGCATATACTGCCTGCGTCTGGGCTTCCTTCCAGCCCCACTGCTCAAACTGCGTGACGAGTCGAACGAGGATCTCGTTCTCGCGAATCACGAAGGTCTGGCCAGATTTCACCAGCTTCCGGAAGAAGTTCACCCATCCGCCAACTGCTTCACCATCCACTGCCTCCACGCTATAACGAATTACGTTGCCTGACACATTGTCGATATTAACACGCTGAATCAGATATTGACCGGACAGACCGCGTGAAGGTAAGTCGATCGTCAAGAGTTGACCAGCTTTCAGCCCTGGCTTAAATGTCGTAAACGTCACCCGCTTGTCAATCTTCCCGTATCTGCGCAGACGACCTTTTGCGTACTCGAGGGCGGCGTTGGCATCGTCAATCGAATCCTGCTGTTCGACCTCTTCATATACACCAGAGCCGCCTTCTTTTGTCTTTCTGTCTTGTATACCAGCCGCGTCTTCGGAAACAACGATGATCGGGAAAAATCCTCTGTATGTGACCTCCAATACGTCGGTTGTGGACAACACCACTTCCGCATCGTCCTGCTTGATCTCGGTTTTGCCTTTGTTCCAGTACCACTGCTTTCCACTATCCAGTCCTCCGATCCCGACCGTCTGCGTTGCGCCGTTGACAGTGATTGTCGGTACCTCCGCAAGCGGATAGAACACATTGAATACCCGCTTGTCGCCATCCCCTTTTTGCCGTTCAATCTGCGGGTCTGTCACGTCCTGACCGGCTCGGATATACTGCCGGTTGCGGTATTGAGATCGGTCATGGGTGACTTTCAGGTCGCGCGTCGGTTGACTTGTCTCCGTGATCGACCAAGGCGCATCGTTTGTAGTGCGCTCCACGAAATTCAAGACCTTGTTCGGGTCGATGTAGAACATAAAGCCAGTTAGCTCTGCAACGTCCTGCAAAGATTCGCTGGCTTTATTGTAGTTAAATACGGCGGCAGAGACGTTCGGTCCGTCTTGGATCGTGCCTGCTGTAATTCCGTCATCCGCAAGGTACTTGGTGAGGATATCCCGAACGATATATCCCGCTGTCTGGTTGCGATACGTCTCCGCAACGATCTTGCGGTCGGCAATCTGGTGCCAGTCAACGCACGTTACGGAGTATACAAGGTCTGTCCGGGCGATAAAATCTGATTCCTCCACCTCGTCGATCGTGCCACCGAAAATTCGGACTCCTGCATCGTCCTCGACGATGACCTCCTGACCTTCTTCTGGCGCACCGAGACCTGAGAGGTTCATCATCTCGAAGGTACATACACTTCGCTCATTGATCTGGTCGGTGATCCGCAGGGTCCCGTCCGAAATATCAGCGCCTCGATTTACCCCCGCAATTTTGACGATCATGTCCGAACACCCGCCTTCGCTAGATACCGGATCAGCGCCGGGCCGACGCGATCTACAAGGTCACGCTCACCGTAAAATGTGTTGCCGGTGATGTTGATCGTGAGCCCATTACCGCCACTCGCTCTTGCCCCACGCGGAAGTACAACCTCGCCTTCCTCCAAAATCGCCGGAACTTCACGGGGGCCGAGTTTCGAAACCAGCCCACCGGAATGATACCTGGTTGGTTCGTTTTTGAGTATGGCGTCGACGTTCGCCTTTGCCTTGTCCATGATGATTCCTATATCCTCGTGTGATCCAGATTTTCGCGCCTTATCGAGTAATCGTTCGTACTCGGATTTGACCGCCCCCTGGACAGTCTGCCATCCCTGATCATTTGCAACGAGATCAAGATTTCCGCCAGCAGCGGCAGACTGGCCAAAGCGGTATCTGTCGATCTGCTCTTGCGACATGCCGAAGTTTGCCCCGCCCGGCTTGAATGAGTCTATTAGTTGTTTCGTGCGATTGACCTGTTCCTCGACGGCGCTGGCCATATCCTTTGCGGCGGATTCGACCTCTCCCGTTTTGTTTCGGATACCTTCGGCAAGCCCTTCCGCCGTGTACTCCCCGATCTCCATCATGACTTTGGATGGTGACGCGATCCCCAATACTTTTTTTGCCCAATCGACAGCTTTGTTGAAAAACTCGCTGATCTTTGTATAGAGCCACGTGGCCATATTCGTGATACCTTCCACAAAGCCCCGGATGAAGTTCTCGCCCATGCTGAGTGCATCTGACTTGATTTCTTCCCACTTCTGCATCATTTGAGTTTTCAGTTCAGTGAGTTTTGCAGCGATTTTGCCGGGCGCTTCAGCAAAGAATGTGACAACCGAATTCCACATGTTCGAGACGGTTGTCTTGACCGCCTCTACCGCATCCCAGAAGGTTTGTTTGATGCCCTCCCACATGCCCGATGCTATAGATGCAAGCTTATCCTTGGCGAGCTTGAACAAAGTTTTGATGTAGGTCAGCACAAATTCTGTCCGCGCTGCTACGGCCGATATAGCTGATTTCCAAACTCCTTTAATACCTTCCCACAAAGCGATTACCGTACCTTTTATCTTTAACCATGCCGCATTAAATACCTGTCCAATCTTGCCCCATTGACCCGTCACGAGATAATAGACCGATAGAAACGCGGCGGCAAATATTGTTTTGAGGATTTCCCAACCGGCTTGTAAAGCTCCTTTAATCGAAATCCACGCTGCGGAGAATATAGTTTTAACGTTTTCCCATCCCGCCATGACGATCGGCCCGATGACATTCCAGACGGACTGGAATATACCGGTGATCTTATCCCACGCGCTTTGGAAAAAGGAGACGATGCCATTCCACACATCGGTTGCTGTTTGCTTGATGCCTTCCCACAACCCAACAAAAAATCCGCTGATCTCCTGCCATACGCTGATTGCGGTTTGTTTTATGGAGTCCCAAGTGGCTGCGGCTGTTTCTTTGATTGACATCCAAGTTTCAGATAGGAAGTTTTTTATATCCCCCCAGTTTTTATAAATGAGTATACTAAGCGCAACAATGACCGCTACAGCCGTTGTAACTCCGGCGATAATACCAGCAATCGGTAGAATAACTGCCCACTCTGCAGCCGCCAACGCGCCAAGCCCGGCTACGAGAAACCCAACGGCTCCCGTAATCAACAGCAATGCCGTTGCGACAGCGCCGCTGATCGCAATAAACTTTTGTGTATCGGGTGAGAGTTTGTTGAACCACTCCACAACCCCTTTTATTGAATCTGCAAGATCGCGCAGAACCGGTGAAAGAGCATTTCCTATGCTGATTTGCGCTGTTTCTACCGCTCCACTCAATTCCTCTAACGATCCTTTCAGGTTATCTTTCATTTGTGCGGCTGCTCTTGCCGATGCGCCGTCCGCTGATTGCAGGGCCTTTGTCAATTGGTTCAGCTTATCTGGTCCTGCATCTACAATCGTCAGCATCCCACTGACTGCTTCTGTGCCAAAAATCGTAGACAGAGCTGCTGCTTTTTGAGCGCTTCCCATTCCTTGCAATTTCGCAGAAAGTTGCCCAATGATACCTTCGAAAGGAAGCATATTTCCTTGTGAATCTTTGATTTGCACACCAAGCGCAGATAATTGGTTTGCCGCTTCTTTCGGCGGATCGGCCAAACGAATCAAAGCCGCCCGCAATGTTGTACCCGCTTGTTCGCCACGGATACCAGCGTTTGCCATGATCTCAGTAGCAGCGGAAAGTTGTTCCAGTGATATTCCTAATTGCGAAGCGACAGGTGCGGCGTATTTGAAAGTATAAGCCATGTCGTTGACGCCCGCCGCCGAATCATTTGCAGCTTGTGCTAGTACGTCCGCGACACGCGAGGCATCGCCTGCTTCGAGCTTGAAGGAATTGAGCGCTGAGGCAACCGTATCCGCTACCAGAGCCATGTCCTCACCAGACGCTTCGGCCGCGGCGATGACACCCGGCATCGCAGCCATAACCTGATTGACGTTAAAGCCCATGGCCGCCATTTTTTCCATGCCGATAGCAACTTCGGAAGCGCTTTTAGAAGTCGACGCACCGAGCTCTAACGCTTTATCTCGAAGAGCCTGCAGTTCTGCTCCAGTGGCCCCGGCAATTGCGCCGACTCGTGACATCTGAGCATCGAAATCCATTGTTTTGCTGACGGCCAGACCAAGACCAACGGCAATCGCACCACCAGCTGCAGTAAACGCGGTCCCAATCTGCCGACCTGCTTCCTGGACCTGCTGACCGAGTTTCCCAAAAGTACGGCGAAACTCTTTCATGTTTTTCTCGAAGTCCGAAAGGTCAGCTCCAATCCTGACGGCCATACTTGCGATTGTCTCTGCCATTTCACCGTCACCACCAAAAGAGGAAATAAAAAATCCCCGTCGAAATTCGTAGGGGACTGTAAAGTATTTCAATTTAATTCGTATATTTAGACCGAAAGGGGAAATTTCGATGTTTAAAGAAGGAAAGTATAAAATGCAACGACAACCAAAAAGGCATCCTTTAACAACCGTTGGCGCTATCTTTATCGGCGGTGGGATTCTTCTCTCAATCACATTGATTGGAGCAATTATCGGCATCCCTATGATTGTTATTGGGCTGATTGTTTTATTGGTTAAGTCTTTCATTAAAGTGCAACAAATCGAATGCCCATCTTGCAAAACACCAAATAAAATTGAGTTATCCGTCCAATACTTCAATTGCGAACAGTGTTCTAAAACCCTGCGAAAAGAACAAGGGGAATGGGTGGCTGTTGGTTAAAGTTCAAACTTTTTCTGCAGCTCCTTCCATTCCCTATCTCGTTCTTCTTTGCTGAGCTTTTTAGGCTCGGCATTTTTGTTTAGTAGTTGCTTGATACTCGGTAATTTTCTGCGCCGGTCAAGTGCAGCAGACAACCATGCATGGTAGATTAACAACTCAGTTTCCTGATCGCGTCTCCAAACATAACCAGCTACCAGTTCCTCAAATTCGGCTATGGTCAAATTCCAAAACTCGTCATGTCGCAACGCGAGGGGGCCGAAGGCCAGTTTTTTTAGCTCTGACCATTCGGCCCCTTGGAGTTTTTTGTTGACGCTGTGAACGCCTCAGTGATCTTTTTGCTGACATATTCCATATTTTCGAAGTCCACCATATTTCCAACCTCTTGTTCGGTTAAATCAGGGGCTTCGTGCAATAGTCCAGCCCACAGAAAAGCACGAATCTGTTTCATACCCATGGCCACAGTCGCCAACTCAGAAACGGCAACGCCAAAGCGATCTTCCAATTCCGCAAGGGCGTTTAGGGTGTAACGGAGTGTACGCTTTTTGTCTAGTTCAATCTCCACGAATCCGCGTTGTTTATTTGCCATATTACGGGACCTCCACAACTGCGACAGTCACAGAAGTAACTGCGCTATAGGTGATCTGCACCTGGCCATTTGCGTCATCAAAGCGGTTTTTCGGGAAAGGCCCAATGATGCGCTCACCAGCAGCAGGCACCGTTACCACTGCGTCATGGTCAAAACCGTAATTGCAAGGAGTCTGGCTGTTTACGGTGATTGTTTTGTCTGTTGTGTCCCCATTTTTCACGTGCAGATACGCGCGTCCAGAGTTGACAAACGAATCGCCGCCGGCTGATGCCGCGGTGAATGTTGTAGCCAATCCAGTCAGCCCCGTCCGTTGAACGTTTAAAAGAGCCATGTATCAATCACCCCCTTATGCCTTCGTCAACGCGCCAGTTCCGGTGAGAGACCCGCTGGCCGTTGCTTCCGAGTCGTAACTAGCTTCGTAGGAGAAATCCGTCAAGGTTGCCTTTCCTGTATAAGTTGCACCGCTTGGGGTTGCCAATCGGACCTGTACCTGTGTCTGGTTCATGAACGCATTTTCGAGGGCAGTCAAACCCGCATCTCCCTGTATGAGCAAAGCATCAAAATCAAGAGACCAGTTACGAAGTGAAGGCAGCCCCTCATGCCACCCCTGGCTATCTTTTGAGGTTGTATCAATCTCGTCAGTACTCATATTGAGTGTTGCTCCACGCTGACCGCCTACCACTGTCCAAACAGGAGCCGCCTCGGTTCCTGTGTTCACCTGCACAATAAAACTTACGCCTGATACTGCTGGCATATTTTACACCTCCAGTTCAATGTCTTGAATCTTAAATCTGAAACGCAAAACGCCGTGTCTCGTGATACCGTCTGGATCACGGAAGGTTTCGTTGAAATCGAGCGAGTGAACGATAGCTTTGAATTTGTCTGCTGTCAGGTCCAGCGGACTGATTGTCAACGCTTGAATCACCTGATCGATCAAGTCCTTTATTTCTGTCATGCCTTGGTATTGGCTCCAGATATGGAGCGTGTGCGTGACTTCCTGACCGCTTGTCAGCTTTGTTGACCAATCAACAGCCGTGTCCTCACCGATTGTCACATATGGAAAAACCGCTCCGTCCGGAACGGCATCATATACAGACACAGTCAGTTTGCTTTTGAGTCGTGCATAGATCGCTTTTTGCAAAGACAAAAGCGGGGAACGCTTCTTCAATTTTTCACCGCCCCTCGTATCGCTTGTTTCATTTCAGATATATATTTTGGTCGTTCTTCTTCCGCTGCCGGAGTAATAAACGGGTGCGCCGGAACATGCCCGATCGACCGCCCGTCTTTTGTAACGAGTCGGTGCCCGAATTCGACTAAATGGGCGTGAGAGCCACCGGGGCGTGTCGGCCCAACGTTTGCTCCTAGTTGGTCGCTGTCGTACTTAGCGCGGATACTCTTTTTGAGATTCCCGGACTTCACCGGGACCCGCCCTTGCATATTTTTTCGCAGTCGATTTGCCGACCTTCGGACTTGTTTCCTCACCGCGATCCGTGTTTCCACGTCAAACTTGCTGACACGGGCCAGCGCTTCTTCCACGCCGACAATATCCACTTTCAGACGCATGCTCATGTCAGACTACCTCCGAACACATCAAGATTAGTTCTCTGTGGCGTTCTTCCGGGTCAATGACAGCCTCAATGGTCAGTGTCCGGGTACCATATAGCAACCGCATAGACGGTTCCACTCCAGTTCGGTAGCGGATCGTGACGCGGTGCGAGAGATTCGCCTGCACTTGCTGGGCTTCGTAGCGTTCGTTACCTTTCAGTGGGTACACGTCGGCCCAGACGGTTGCAACGCCTGTCCAAGTCTCTGTATATCCGCCTGCACCGTCGTCAGTCCGGGTTAACTGTTGCAAAGTGACTCTGTTTCGCAAGTTTCCAGGCTTCATACTGGCACAATCCTTTCCGGCCATAGCAGCGAGTGGACCACATCCGGCACATCCTCCCGGTCCGGGTTTTCAAACCGGTTGGCCACAAAGATCATCATGGCTTGCTTGACGTTTTCCGGTACCGCACTTGCAGCCCCATACCCAGCAACGAATTGGATTTTTACCCCGTTGACTGGCTGTAGCGTGACAGATGGCCAGCTTTTGCCATACGCAAACGCGATTCTGCCCGGTTCTGAGACCGGATCAACCAGGTAATTTGACGGGTCAAATACCGTTTCCGCGCCGTTCTGATCAGTGTATTTGATACTTACGACTGATTGTAGCGGCGGCTTTGGAAGTTTCAAAGGTAGGTCAGGAAACTCATCCATCGTCAATTCCCATGTCTGTGTCACGAAAGCACGGTTTTGGAAGTTTTCGCAGTATTCACGGGCTGCTTTGATCAACCCGGTCAGCAGCGTGTCGAAGTCGGTTCCGTCGATCCGAAGATAGGCCTTTACTTCAGCGAGAGACACCGGCTCCTCAGATGGAGCCATCACTAGCTTCAAGCCCATCGGTCATCACTTCCTGCTGCCGCGCTTCGGCTTTTCTTCTTCCTCTGGTTGTTCATCAGCAGGCTTTTCTTCTTCCTGATGATTCGGCTCTTCGACCGCTTCCGCATACCCGCCTTCCACCAGCTCTTTTGCTTCTTTATCATCTACTTCGACAATCTGCCCAACCGGAATCACACCGTTCGGCCCAGCGGAAAGGGTCAACATCTTCACTCTTTTCATCGTTTCACCGCCTTAGAAAAAAGTTAGAGAGCCGGATTTCCCGGCCCTCGTTTATTTCGGCGCTCTGCGGGGAAGGCCGCGAATGACCGTTGCCGAATATACCCCGCCTGTGGTCGCCCCCGCAACGGTAGAAACCGCCCGGATATAGCGTTTGGTTCCAACGTAGCCAATCGTCTGCACGGTATTGCTGGCCAGATTGACCAGCGTACCAATCAAGTCAGCAGCGGCAACATCCGTAAACGTCGTATTGTCGTTGCTTTCCTGCACTTTCGGCGTATGCGTGCCGTCTGTGATCACACCTACGTCAAACACCACAACCGCGCCTTCGTATCCTGCTAAATCTACCCCGGTACCGTTTGCAGTTGCGGTCCGTGCGGCGGGGGCAAGCGACTGCGCCACTGTCAGATTGTGTTTCAAGTCTTTCATTTCCTCTTCACCTCACCATTTTTTATTAAGCCAATTTGATGCGAACGAACGCCTCTTCAAGTACCGGCATTCCGTCCGTTTCGCCGCGTCCAAGGAACCCGACCTGATTCGTCGTCGCGTACAGTTCGACAAGCCGTTGGATGCCGAAATCCAGAGAATCGGCAATCCAGTAGAAAGAGAAGTCCGCCAACATACCGACGTAGTTCCCGGTTGCGAATGTGTTCGGCACGTAATAGCTCATGTAAACCGGGAAGCCAAGCAGCACATCGGGTTCACCGACTTGTACACTCGGCTGCCAGATATACTGGCCGTTTGCATCTTTCTCTTTGTCAATTTGCTGTACTGCATCCGGATGGAACAGCCAGCGTGCGTTGCGGTGATACTGCTGTTTTAGTTTGTATTTTGCCGACTTCAACCCGTCAAATTTGATTGCCGTTGTCGTGTTGCCGTCGCTGACATCTCTTGCCGTACTGATGCCGTCATTCGACGCTGTAAATACACCAAGCGGCTGATTCGCTCCGTTTCCGGTCAAAAACGCTTTTTCGTGCGTCAATCCAAAGACGTAAGCCATACGGTCACGAACGATTTGCTCCGGGTCTTGCGCGGACACGCGAAGCAGCTTGTTCGATACCTTGATCAACTTCGACAACGGATGCGGCGTAAGCGCACGTTTGCCGAATGTCATGGCTGTGTCTTCGTTAGCAGGAGTAATCTCACTTGTCCAGTCAAAATCATTCGGCCCACTTTCCAACGTCGGCACGCCCAGGCTAGTAGAGCTTGTCACAGTGAATTTCCGTGACCACTGACGGATATACACCAGATTGTCCACGGCTTTTAAAAGCTCGTTGACAAACTGTTCCGGCGCGATGGTGTAGCCGCCCAATGTGTCGTCCGTGGCCTGCAGGTTTTTGATTTCCATCGGATTCAAAGCATTAATACCGCCTACCAAATAACGGTTAAAGGCAGCGCGGTATTCTTCGCTTGCCCTTGGATTGGTAGGTTGAGGTTGCCCGGCAGCCGGTTGTCCTTTACCGCC
>JAGVBM010000402.1 GCA_020059765.1 Bacillota bacterium | reverse complement strand
ATTTCCAGCAGGATCTTCCAGCCGATCGGGTTCCATTGAATCCCTTTGATCACGCTTTTTCGCAGCATAAAAAACCCGCTCATCGGATCTGTGGCCTTTCGTACGCTGTGCAGTGCAATTTGTCCGATCAAACGCGCTCCTTTGGAGATTACTTTCCGGTGGAAAGGCAATCCTGCATCGCCTCCGCCGTTGATGAACCGGCTCGGCAGCACCAAATCGGCGCCGCGCTGGATCTGGCTCAACATCTCCGTCAGCAGTTCGGGCGGATGCTGCAAGTCTGCATCCATGACAGCCAAAATATCTCCTTTGGCGCTTTCGAATCCGCGAATCACGGCTGTTGCCAATCCTTTTTCATTCTCACGATGAATATATCCGAATTCGGGGTATTTGTTCGAAATCTCTGCGAGCCGTTCCGGCGTATCGTCGGTGCTGTCATCGACAAAAATAACCTCGAACGATTCGCCGTGCAGCGCTCCGCGAATCCGTTCCGAGAGGATCGGGATATTTCCTTTTTCGTTGTAGGTTGGAACGATGATACTAATCATGGCTGCCTCCTCAATCTGGGCACAGAAATGCTACAGTACCTATTGTATCGAAAATCGACAAAATTTGAAGTGCCACTTACTTTTGACAGAGATTTCCGTTTCGTTTAGTATGGTTCGTGTGATGGTGAGGTGAGTGCATGAATCGGGGTACTGCATGGTCATACGCGTTTCTGTTTTTTGCAATCCACAAACTGATTGCGGTTGGTTCCAGCTTGCTGTTCGTATATCTATATATCCCGTATTCTTCCCGGCTTGCTTATTTGGAGTATTCCCTGATTCAAAACTTTATCCGCTGGGATGCCGAATGGTACATTCAGATAGCATTCAAAGGATACTTCAATGAACAGGCATCCGCATTCTTCCCCCTCTATCCCTATATGATTCGGGGATTTCATGAGTTATTTGGTTTGTCGTACAGAGCCAGCGGACTGCTGATTTCCAACGTTGCTTTTTTCTTGGCCTTATACATGTTGATCCGGCTTCTTTCCATCGATTTCTCGAAGCCGCTCCTGTTGCGGACATTGACCCTGTTGGTTCTGTTTCCCACATCCTTTTACTTTTCCGCCGTTTACACAGAATCGTTGTTTTTGTTTTGGATCGCGGGTTCGTTTTATTTTGTCCGCAATCGAAACTGGTGGTGGGCGGGAATATTTGGCTTTTTCGCTTCTTTGACCCGCAATACCGGCGTCCTCTTATTGCTGCCTTTTCTCTATGAGTATTTGGCCGAACGCGATTTTGACCGGCGAAGGATCCAAGGCGATATTTTCCCTATTGTGCTCATTCCGGCTGGGGTTTTTGCATACATGCTGCTGTTGGTCAACAAAACAGGGGATCCGTTGGGGTTTGTCCATGCGCAGCGCTACTGGGGAAGGGGTTTTACCTGGCCCTGGGTGACAATGTGGCAGGGACTGCTTGATCTTTTCTTCAAACATCGGCCCGGTCTCTGGTCGCGGATCAACCACTCTTTCGACACCTTTGTCGGCTATTGGGAACTCGTGTTGACCGCCTTGGCGGCAGTCAAACAAGAATGGCAAATTCGCCGCAGTTATTGGTTGTATGCGGCTGCGGCCGTCATTGTGCCGCTGCTGTCGCCAAACATTCCCAACTCGTATTTTTACAGTGTTCCGCGATTTGTGATCGTGGTGTTCCCGGTTTTTCTGATTTGGGCATTGATGCTCCGGCAGAAGCGTTGGTTGGTGCCTGTTGCGGCAATCAGTCTCGCGGGACAAGTGTATTTGATGTATATGTTTACAAAAGGGGCATTTGTGTATTGAATCTCTACAACTGGCATGGAAGCTATTTCACGCCTACGTCGTATGGAAGCTCGCAATATGGGGAATACAATCTTCAACAACCTACGTTGTTATGGAACACTTGAACAATCGAATTGCATACGTCAGATTGAAATGAAAATGGATTTGAAAATCATCTCGCGAACACTTCTGATCTTAACTCTTTTTGCCTATGGACAGGCGGTTATACCAGTCCAAGCTGTGGCAAGCGAATATCGAACGGAAACGGCTGTTGTTTCCAAAAACCATGAAGAACTGCTAGAAAAAGCTTTGCTTAACAGATATTATCCGTTACTAAAAGAAGCAGCAAAAAAGCAATTCTTCTGCACCAAGATCCTCTCAATAAAAAGACTTGATGCAGAAGATGATAATACTCCTCGTTTTGATGTAACAGTTCAATTCGTAACTTTTGAAGGGCCTCATAATCCACCCTATGACCTTGTCAAAGTGACTATAAGAGATACCCTCTATGGGGCAAGAGCAATTCATGTGGAACGGAAACCAAATATTCGCCAAGAAGAATTCAAGCAGGTGTGTGAATAACTCACTGAATAATCCCGCCGCATTCCTCTTACGGATTGACTTTCTGCGTCAAATCGTAGAACACATACCCTTCCGCCGTGCCAAGTTTCCGGAACTGCTCCAGGTACTGCTTCGTCCGGTCGTACATGCCGAATCGATGGGTTGGTACGTAATACTGCGCCCCCATTTGCCGGAACTTCTCAATATCCGCCGGTTCCGCCGCTTGCTGCGGCGTTCGGTAACCCGCCCGCTTCGCATAATACAGCAGACTCGGATTCGTATCGCCGATCAGCAGGATGCTGTCGGGGGACGTATATTTCTGCACGTTCATCCCCATCTCATAGATCGGCTTGTCCAGCCAATACATCGGCCGTAACGTTACTGCCGAAAAATAGGCCATCGCCAGAACGGACACAGCCGCAGCAGCTACACCGGCCTTCTTCCAATGGCGGACCAGCGCCACCAGCCCGATCGCCATCAAGATCCCGAATATGGGCGTGACGAACACCATATAGTAATTGTACTTAATGACCGCACCGACGGTCCCCGCATAAAACAAGGCTGCCGCAAGCCAGGACAGCACCACGGGATGCAGCCGTTTCCAAGCCGCATAGACCGTTCCGAGAATCAGGAACACCCAGCCGAGCGGAGTCGTGATTTCTCCGATCAAGGATTGATACAGGAAACTCCTGGCGGCCGGATCTGTAAACAGAGAGAAAAATTCCGGGAGCAAGTGTTTTTCTGTAATGCCCGACACGAAAGTCTGCTCTGCCACCGCT
>JAGVBM010000380.1 GCA_020059765.1 Bacillota bacterium | reverse complement strand
CTGTTTGTGATCGCTTTTTTGATCGCTGCCGGATCGATGTTGTACGTCGATCGGTCAATATCGGCAAAAACCGGTTTTCCACCCTGATACAAAATGCAATTTGCAGTGGCGGCAAAGGTCATCGGGGTCGTAATGACTTCATCCCCAGGTTCGATTCCCGCCGCGAAACAAGCGCCGTGCAGGGCGGCCGTGCCGCTGGAAAAGGCCACCGCATATTTGGCACCGACATAATCTGCTACAGTCCTTTCAAAACGATCAATGAAGGGACCAGTTGTGACATATTCCTGCCGCAACACCTCGAGTACCGCCTGAATGTCATCGTCATCAATCGTCTGCTTTGCATACGGAAGAACTTGCGGCCTTACGGGTCGGCCTCCGTATATGGCTAACCGGTTCGCATTGATCACCCTGCACAACCCCTTACAAATTACGTGTGGATCGAATCCACGCTTCCGTTTTTGCCAAACCTTCCTGAAGACTTACCGTCGGTTCCCATCCAAGCAGATTTCGCGCTTTTGCATTGCTGCATAAGAGTTTTGGAATTTCGCTTTGCGGATGGATATGTGCAATGTGCCGGATTCTCGATTCATCTCCAACGATGAGGATCGCCAATTCATTGACGCTCACATCCTGACCGAGACCGGCATTGATGAGTTCTCCGTTCGCCTTGTCGGAATAACCGGATTGGACGACAAAATTCGCACAATCTTCCACATAGAGAAGATCGCGGGTTTGCTTGCCGTCGCCGTAAATGTGCAGATCTTCCCCCGCTAATTTGCGGGTGATGAAGATGGCTACTACACCTCCCTCTCCTCCGGTTTTCTGAAAAGGTCCGTAGGTATTGAAGGGTCGAATCACAACAACTGGCAAACCGTACGCATAATAATAGGACAGCACCATGTTCTCCGCCGCCAGTTTTGCCCCCGCATAAGGAGACGCCGGCTTCGTAATATCCGTCTCTGCAATGCCTGTCGGGTGTTGGGCACGGTCGTATACCATGCACGTGCTCATGAAAACCACTTTGACTCGAGTTTTTTTGGCGGCTTCCAAAATGTGAAATGTGCCGACCGTATCGTTCGCAAAGGTGGTTGCCGGATCGTCAATACTGTCTTGCACGTTGATGCTGGCCGCCAGATGATAACAAACATCGAATTTGTTGCGGAAAAGTGTTTCCAAAGCTTTCTGGTCCTTAATGTCCCCTTCAACAAATTCCTGAAAGTTTGGATGTGATTCCAGATCCTCCAAATTGCTCCGCCTGCCATTGGAAAGGTTGTCGAGTACCCATACCTGATGACCGTCCAGCAACAATTGTTTGACCACCCAGCGGCCAATAAATCCGGCCCCCCCGGTTACCAACATGCGCAACTCGATTCCCCCTTCAGATCAGATTCAAATCAAATTCTCACTCTCGAGCAAGGAGCGAACTTCCTCTCTGGAAAGAGGGCGTTGCGAGTCTGAACTGTAGGATCCGACATTCGCTTTTCGGGCATCCGGATACTGATGTCCAGGCAAAAACTGGGATGGAATGACAAACATGTCAGACAGTTCCCATGCGGTGGTTGATTCTTCCTGCGTCATGAGTTCTTCGTACATCTTTTCTCCCGGCCGCAAACCGATATCTTCAATTCTGATTTCTTCCCGGTTGATTCGATATTTTTGGCAGACATACTCGATCGTCACATCGACCAAATCGTCGAGAGAAATGACAGGCATTTTCAGCACAAAGACTTCTCCGCCCTTGGCTTGTTCCATCGCTTTAACCGTCAATCGGGTCGCTTGCTGCAAAGTCATCATGAATCGGCTCATCCTCCGATCCGTTACCGTTACTTTGCGATCTTCTAGAATTTGCTTGACAAATAGAGGTGTCACTGAACCCCGCGACCCGAGAACATTTCCAAAACGAACGGAGACAAATGTAGTTATGCTCCGCCCTTTGCTGTATTCTGCCGCTGCCACCAGCCGTTCGGCGGTCAGTTTTGTAGCCCCGTACGTATTGGTCGGTGAAATAGCCTTGTCTGAACTGGTAAAGACCACTTTTTTCACGTTATGCATGATGGCGGCCCGGATTACGTTTTGGGTGCCGACAATATTGGTCAACACGGCTTCAAACGGATTGTACTCACACGCCGGCACGTGTTTCATGGCTGCCGTGTGAAATACGTAATCGACGTCTTCCATCGCTTTCTGAACCCGTTCAAAATCCCTTACATCTCCGATCAGAAGACGGATGTCGTCTCTCGTCCCCAACTCATTTTGCAGGAGAAATTGTTTATACTCATCCCGACTGAAGACTCGCACCACTTTCGGCTTTTGCGACAATACCTGTTTCAGCAGACTGTGGCCGATCGTTCCTGTTCCGCCGATGATCAGTATTTTTTTATCATGAAAGAGCACGCCGTTCATTCACCTTCTTCTCAAGACAACCGCACGTTGATCTTTGGCCGGTTCTCTTCTTGCCATTTCCTTTTCTGTTCTTTGTTAGAATATGCAGATTCAGTTAGGGAGCAATGGTAGAAAAACCTAATTCCGGGAAAATCGGCAGTTACCTACGGGGCCGTCCCGTCAAGCGGACCAGCAAATCGGTAATTCGCTCCCCTGACAATTGATGAGGGTACGACATGGAAAGGAATTGTTTTCGTTTGATTTCCGCATCGCGTCGAATCGAATCGTTAAATCTTAGTTCCTTTATGATTTCAATGACTTTTTGCGGATCATCCTGTACAAAATCACCCAGCGTTTCTTTTGCATAATAATCTCCCAGTGTTCCTAAAAAGACCACCGGTTTCTCAAACAACATGGTTTCCAGCCCGACGGTG
Source organism: Bacillota bacterium (assembly GCA_020059765.1). GTDB lineage: Bacteria > Bacillota > Bacilli > Tumebacillales > Effusibacillaceae > Effusibacillus. Next base: position 8 of record JAGVBM010000380.1, on the reverse strand, counting down.
GAAGAACT
>JAGVBM010000323.1 GCA_020059765.1 Bacillota bacterium | reverse complement strand
CGGCATTGTAACGAACTACTGCACCGGGGTTACGGATACGGTCTTGACCCATCAGGAAGTGGTGGATGAAATGAAAGCCAACATTGAAAAAGTGCGCCGTTTGTTCTTTCAGGTAATTGCAGAAGGTACGGGCGAAAGAACCTGCCGATGTCCGCATGCTTTGGCGGAATTAGGATCCTTATAAGGAATGGGGCTATACAATGCAAGCGATAAAGTGGAACGGACAGAGACTTGAACTGCTGGATCAGTTGCAGCTTCCTAATCAGATCGAATGGGTGAAGTGCGAATCGGTGGAAGATGTGGCGGAAGCGATCGAAAAAATGAAAGTCCGCGGTGCGCCTGCAATTGGTGCAACGGCGGCATTCGGAGTGTCGATTGGTGCAAGAGCCGGTCAAGAACTGCAGAAATCCGATTTTCTGTCCTATATCGATGGTGTATGTGACAGACTGGCCCGCACGCGCCCCACAGCCGTCAATTTGTTTTGGGCGATTCAGCGGATGCGCAATCTGATCAGCCAAAACACTGACCTCGATGTACCGGAACTGGTCGATCTGATTCAGCGTGAAGCGCAAAACATCGCGTATGAAGACGTGGAAATCAACAAATCGATCGGCCGCAACGGATTGCCGTTAATCCCGCACAACGCGCGAATCCTGACGCATTGCAACACCGGTTCGCTGGCAACGGTGGATTACGGAACCGCCCTCGGCGTGATTCGGGCGTCGCACGCAAGCGGCAGGCAGGTTTCCGTATATGCCGATGAAACGAGGCCCTATCTGCAAGGCGCCCGGTTAACCGCCTTTGAATTGCAGCAGGACCAGATTCCGGTGACCGTCATTACCGATTCCATGGCCGGTCATTTGATGAAAGAAGAACAGATCGATCTGGTGATCGTCGGTGCGGATCGCATCACAGCCAACGGGGACACAGCGAATAAAATCGGCACCTACTCGCTTGCCGTACTGGCCAAGCATCATGGGATTCCCTTTTATGTGGCGGCTCCCATATCGACTCTCGATTTTGCTTTGGCCTCGGGAGATCAGATCGAGATCGAGCAGCGCTCGCCGGACGAAGTAGCGATTATCGCAGGGAAACGCATCGTGCCGGAAGGGGTGCCTGCGCTGCATCCGGCTTTCGATGTGACTCCGCATGACCTGATCACGGCGATCATCACGGAAAAAGGCGTCATTCTTTCCCCTGACACGGAGCGAATGGCCATTTTACGCAAGAAAGGATAACGAACGTTTTATGAGCGACTCCATGATACAACTCAAACAACAAATGATTGATACAGCGAAAGAAATGTATGATCGCGGATTGGTGGCTTCCGTTTGGGGCAATCTTTCGGCGCGTATTCCGAATACGGAATGGATCTTGGTAACGCCGAGCGGCGTCGATTATCGGCTCATGGGGCCGGAGGATCTGGTTGTCATTGATATGGAAACCGGTGATATCGTGGCAGGAAAACTAAAACCCACCTCCGAATTACAGATGCATCTGGCGATATTGCGGGCGAGACCTGACATTAATGCTGTCATGCATACACACAGCATTTTTGCATCCGCTTGCTCCGCCGCTCACAAAGAGATTCCGCCGCTCGTGGAAGATATTGCACAAGTGGTGGGGGGATCAGTTTCCGTTGCCCGCTACGCTTTGCCTGGTACGCCTGAATTGGGAGCCAATGCGGTTAAAGCGTTAGGGAAAAAGAATGCAGTTCTTCTGGCCAACCATGGTGTGGTCGGAGTCGGCGATGATCTGATGGACGCGCTTCGCGTTTGTACGATTGTAGAAAAAGGGGCCCATATTTATGCCGTCACCAAAACGATAGGGGCACCCGTATTATTGTCGCTGGACGATGTGGAATACCTGCGGAACGCGTATCGCAATCATTACGGACAAGACAAATAGGAGAGATGCGGATGGAAGCTTCGACTTTGATCAAAAACGCCCGGATCCTGCCGATGACAGAGGAGACCTGGTTTGATGAAGGTTATATTCTGATCAAGGGGAACCGGATTCTGGAAGTCGGCGAAGGGGAATACCAAGGTATGGCATCTTTCGACAAGGTGATGGACGCATCCGGCAAAGTCGTCATGCCCGGATTGATCAATACGCACGGACATGCCGCCATGGTGCTGCTGCGTGGATACGCGGACGACCTGCCCTTAATGGAGTGGCTGCAAACGAAATGCTGGCCGATTGAAGACAAAATGACCGAAGAGGATATCTATTGGGGAACGAAACTGGCGATTCTCGAAATGTTGAAATCGGGCACGACAACCTTCACCGACATGTATTTTGAGATGGATGGCGTCGCTCGTGCCGTTGAAGAAAGCGGTATTCGAGCGGTACTGTCGCGTGGGATGATCGGTTTTCCGCCGAAGGCGGAACAGGCACTGACACAATCCCGCGAATTCGCGAGAAAGTGGCATCGTGCCGCCGACGGACGAATTACCGTCCTGCTCGGTCCGCACGCGCCATATACCTGTCCGCCTGACTATTTGAAACAGGTAGTTTCGTTGTCGGAAGAGCTGGACCTGCCGATCCAAATTCACTTGTCCGAAACGGCGGGTGAAGTGGAGCAAAGTATCAAGGATCACGGGGTCAGTCCGATCAAGCTGATGGAACAGGTCGGACTTTTCAACCGTCCTACCTTGGCGGCCCATTGCGTGCATGTATCAGATGAAGATATTGAGATCATGAGCAAATACAATGTACATGTCGCACACAATCCGGACTCCAATCTCAAACTGGGTTCCGGCGTGGCGCCTCTTCTGAAAATGTTGGAAAAAGGTCTGACTGTCGGATTGGGTACAGACGGAGCCGCATCGAACAACAATTTGGATATGTTTGAAGAAATGCGTCATGCCGCCATGATCCATAAAGGAGTGAACCTGGATCCGATTGCTGTCAATGCCTACAAAGCTTTGGAAATGGCAACGACAGACGGGGCCAAGACATTGTTCCTGGAAGAAAAACTCGGAACACTTCAGCCGGGTGCTTTGGCGGATTTGATTTTCCTCGATTATAATCGTCCTTATTACCATCCGCGGCACAACTTGATCGCCCATCTTGTGTATGCAGGTCAATCAGGCGACGTTACGGACGTCATGATCGACGGCGAAATGATTGTTGAAAACAGACGAGTGCTGACCATGGATGAGGAACGCATTTATGAGGAAGCAGCGAACACATGCAATCGCCTGTTTGCATAGCATTCCCGATTTGGGATACGTTATAGCTCTAAGTAAGGACTTCTGGTTTCAAAGGAAATGTCGATGTTCCCGGTAATCAAGTGCGGATTTACCCAACATTCAAATGAAATAGCTGCTTGAAGTCCAAGTTCATGCGCTTTCTGATTGGCGAGTTTACGGATCTCCCGTACGGGGAGCGGCGTATGCATCGGGATTTCCACGATTGGTCACCCCTTTGAGGTAAGGTACTTATAGTATCCCTCTCGGAAATGGGGCTATGTTGCAAGGATTTTACCATGTGAGGGCAAACTGACAATCGCATGATACAATAGGAACATGAGGTGAAAAGATGGATACCCATGAACTTGAAATGATCGCCACCATTGAGGTGGAAACAGCGGACCATTTTTACAAGATAGTGGACTTCCTGAATCGGACACTCAAGTCTTACGATTTGGCGTTTGGGTTAAGCAAAGAACCGGACGGTTCCCAATGGTTCTCGGTGTATGAATCTACGGAGCGGCCAAGAGGTCTTCAATCCTAGGACGAAGTATATTGATACAAGGGATAATGCCAGTAATTGTGTTGAAGAAAGGGATAACGAATGAAAAAGATTGTTTGGACAGGTCTTGTCACAGTGGCGATCGTCACTTTTGCGGCGCTATTCGGATTGCGTGAATTGACCTACGCACAAATGCCTGATTTGAAGGCAGCTGCCGCCTATGCGCTCGACCATTCCGCCCTTTTCAAAATCGACCGAGTCAAAATGTATACCGGCGGACCTCAGAGTTATGTTTTTTGGGGGGAAGACAAGCTGGGAAGGAAACTGATTGTTTTTGCCGGTAAAGAGTCCGTTTTGGGAATCGAGTATTTGGATTCAGGCCTAAAAGAAGAAAAAGTGTCGGAAATCGCCCGCCAACAATTCGGATTTACCGATATCGAGAGTTTGGTTCCGGGCATTATCGATCCGAATCGGAAAGGTCCTCTGCAAACCGATGCCAAATATGTTTGGGAAATTTACGGTACGAATACAGAAGGGGAAAAACAATACACCTATTTGGATTTTTACCAGGGGAAAAAAGTTTGGACCTATCAGTTGAAACCGGTGAAGTAAGCCGGAAGTCGCGTGCATCCATGAATCGGATGCGCGTTTCTTTTTGGCCAAGATTACCACTGAAAACGTCAACCGGGGTATGGTATACTGGATTGTGCATATTTTATGTAAACTTATTGAATCGCATGCAAAGGAGGGAAGTACCATGTCTCGAATACGATTTGTACCTGTGCTGCTGATATTTGGTGTGGCGTTAACTGTCTTGTTTGGCGGGTGGATTGTCTATCGGGATTATGGTCTTGTTCGCCCTCTTACACAAGAATTAACCGATTTCAAACAGGTGGAAACAGTGGCGGTTAAATTTACCGGATCAAATAAACAGGTTGAGGTTACCTTGAAACAAGTGCCCGATTTGCAAACAGCATTTCGGGAGATTCAGTCCAAAGTCCAAGAAGGAATGCATACGGATTTTCCGATCCGCATCCATGATCGACGAACACTGGAACTTGAGCGGTTGTTTCAATCCTTGCAGCCGATCATTTATTCGGGAATTGACCGGGCAAATTATACGGAAATGATCGATGCGATTGAGAAACGAGCGGCGAAAGACGGTGTTCACGCTCTTATCACGATGGATCGGGATTATCTGTATGTACAGTTGGAAACAGACCCTCATTACCTGTATGAGGTCATTCCATATCGGGAGAAACCTACCACACCCGAGCAGGGGGTGAAAACGATATGATCCGTGAAGTAATTATCGGAATCGGCGTTGCGGTCACGGTATTTCTCGGTTACATGGGGTTTAATGTCACCCCCTTTGCGCTGCTGATCGCCATTATGTTCGGAATTTCCGTTCTGGCGGATAAGCGCGGTACCGTATCCACCGGACATAGGGAGACGAGCGCTGCACACCGGGTTGATTTTGAGAATATAGGCGGTCAAGAGAGTGCCAAGCGGGAACTGACAGAAGCATTGGATTTCCTTCGCTATCGTGACCGTATTCAATCGATGGGAATCCGGCCGATAAAAGGCCTTTTATTAACAGGACCTCCCGGCACAGGCAAGACTTTGATGGCAAAGGCAGCCGCGACCTATACGGATTCCGTGTTTGTG
>JAGVBM010000315.1 GCA_020059765.1 Bacillota bacterium | reverse complement strand
CATCAACTCATCCGGTACTTCAGTGGAGTGTACCGAACTCGGATCGACAGTGATTATCGTTGCTTCCCGTTGGACGCGGGCTCCCAAACTGTCAAGAATCTCCTCCATTACCTGAATATCCTGCAAATCCGGCACGTCCACAATTATACTTTCACCTTTCGCCATTACACTTGCGGCCAAAATCGGCAGTGCCGCATTCTTTGCTCCATGAACACGAACGGAACCCATGAGCGGTTGGCCACCCTCAATGGAAAAACGTTCCACCCTGTCACCCCCTGATGTAGTTCCTGTTGTCAACCCTCTCCTACGATTCGTACTTCAGGGATGAGAGTCATGCCAAAATTCTTTTGAATGATTGTTTGAACCAGTTCAATCAGAGCGAGAACATCGGAAGCCGTTGCTTTGTTGACGTTGACAATAAAGTTGGCATGCAGGTCGGAAATCTGCGCACCCCCTATTGTTTTCCCTTTCAATCCGGACTGTTCGATCAGGTAACCCGCATGAGTGCCCTCCGGATTCCGGAACACGGATCCGCAATTTGGAAGCTGCAAGGGTTGTGTCGTCTGCCGGCGTTTCTTCCAGGCGCGCACCTTCTCCTGCATTTCTTCCGTATTCCCCTGCCGCAATTGAAACGTGGCACGAACAACAATTCGCGGATGATCTTTGAGAATGCTGTATCGGTAAGCAAACTGAAGATCCTGGTTGTGAAGGGTTTGGATCGTTCCGTCCTTCTCCACAATGTCAGCACGGAGGAGAACGTCTTTCGTTTCGCCTCCGTGCGCACCGGCATTCATCATGACGGCACCGCCCACTGTCCCCGGAATGCCGGTGGCAAACTCGAGCCCTTCTAAACCGTTACGAATCGCAGTATTAGCCGCCGAAACATAAGATCGTCCCGCTTGGGCGATCACTTGACGATCATCGGTAACCGATATCTCAGAAAAATTGTCCGCCAGCTTGATGACAACCCCGCGAATTCCGCCGTCTCTGACCAACAGATTGGAACCTCTCCCGATCACATACCAAGGGATCCCGTTCTGATTGCAGGTTTTGGCCAACAACTGCAGATGCTCGACTTTCCGGGGGGTCACCAATATATCTGCGGGGCCGCCGATTTTCCACGTGGTATGTTTGGACAACGGTTCATCCCATTTTATTTCTCCGACATCAAGCCCGTGAAAAACAGCCTGCAAATCTTTGCTCTTCATATCGTACCTCCGTCAATTCCCAAAAAATCTGTTCAGCGGCTTCGTACCGTATACTATGCGGGCGTAAGCCCAGTGTGTGACAAACGCCCGGCAGAAACCTCTTCCCGCCTGTCATGAAAGCAAGGATTGAATGGCGCGATGTATGTTGCTTAACGCGTCCGGTTTGCCAAGTTCGCGGCTTCGCCACTTCATTTCGTGCAGTTTGTCCGATGACTGGATCAGCCCCGTGATGGTGTGATACAGACTCACGGGCGTCAGGTCGGATTCCCGCAGCAGAATTCCCGCACCTGAGTCTGCCAGCCAACGGGCGTTATGTTCCTGATGATTGTTCGTTACGTACGGCGAAGGAATATAGATTCCCGGAACGCCAAGCGCGGTTGCCTCCGCTATCGTTGTCGCTCCCGCCCTTGACACCAAAATATCCGCACCCGCCAAAAGCGGCGGCAGATTGTATACAAACGGCCGGACAGTAATCCCGTTCTCCGATCCCAGCCCTCTTGCATGCAGTTCATGATGAATCTGTTCATAGTGAATTTGTCCGGTAATGTAGAGCAGCTGAAACTGCTTCTGCGCGGCCGTAAGATCCAGCATGCCGCTGACCGCATCGTTAATCGGCTTTGCTCCGCGCGAGCCGGAAACAACGATGACCGTTTTTTTCGCCGGATGCAATCCCAACTCCTGCTTGGCAGCCAGAATTTCGGCCTCTGTGAGCTTGACCACTTCGCTTGCCCGCGGATTCCCGGCCACCATCACCTTGTCCTTGACATGCGCAAAATAGGGCAGCGCGCCTTCGAAGGAAACCCCGATCCGATCGGCAATCCGGCTGAGCGACCGGTTCGTCAGACCCGGCAATACATCCATTTCATGAATATAGCTCGGGATACCCAAGGTCCAGGCCGTAAATACGATCGGAGCCACCACATACCCGCCGCAGCCGATCACAACGTCCGGGCGAAATTCTTTTAAGATTTTGCGTGTTTGCACAAGCCCCTTGCCCAGTCGAACGAACGTTTTGAATGTATCGAGCGACAGACTGCGCTTCAGTCCGCTGACTTCAATCGTGCGAAATGCAATGCCCGAACGGGGTACAATATCGCTTTCCATCCCCTGTTCGGTTCCTATGTATAAAATCTCCGCCTGTTCCTTTTCGGAGAAGTATTTGGCAATGGCAAGCGCCGGATAAATATGCCCCCCGGTTCCTCCGCCGGACACAACAATTTTCACAACCATCCACTCCTTGGTTCATCCTGTCGACGATTTCCCATGACCTCCGCAGGGACTAACATCACGTCATTAGTTTACCTGCGTTGACGACTCATCGCAACGATGGAAACAGAAGCGACCGCAGCGATCCCGAAACAGGCACACTGCGGTCATTTTTAGTTTTGGGAAGTCCTGATTGTTAACGGGAATACCTGGAAATGTTGAGGAGAATTCCCACTCCCGTCAACATCAGCAGCAGGGAAGATCCGCCGTAGCTGATAAAGGGAAGGGTGATTCCGGTCACCGGCATCGACCCGGTAACCACTCCGATATTAATGATGACCTGTACGGCAATCAT
>JAGVBM010000415.1 GCA_020059765.1 Bacillota bacterium | reverse complement strand
GATCTGGAAGCGGTGAATCTATACTCCGGGCTGTTGGCGGCGAAACATATCTTGCATGCAGACCTGACGGTTGTTGCGATGGGACCGGGGATCGTGGGGACCGGCTCCCGTTTCGGCCATACGGGGATCGAACAGGGACAAGCGATCAACGCGGCAGCCAGCTTGCAGGGTACAGCGCTGGTTTGCCCGCGTATTTCCTTTGCCGACGCTAGATCCCGTCATCAAGGACTCAGCCACCATACGTTGACCGTATTATCGAAAGTGGCGTTGACCAGGGCGATTGTGGCCATGCCGATTTTACAGCCGGAACAAATGGCCGTTTTGGTTGATCAATTGCACACTCACAATATCGGTCAAAAACATGATGTAAGGTTTGAAGACGGACAGGTGGTGCATCAGGCCGCCGACTATTACCGGTTGAATCTGTCGACGATGGAACGGGACCTTGCAGAAGAACAGGCGTTTTTCATGGCGACCGGTGCGACCGGAACAATTGCGGCCCGTTTGTTTACGGATCCGGGTTGTCTTTCGACGGCTGACGATGCATCGTAAGATAGGCCTGCAGGGTAGCTTGACTGTTGGCAAACCGACGCAATGCGGCACGAATTTGCCAAGCCTTGCCGACAAGGCGTAAGCTGGAGTCGGTAACATAGGTTTTCATGCGGATTCCTCCCGTTCTGTGTAATTTATGCATATGCGGGAATTGGACAAGTATTCACCAGGAGAGGGGTCGTTATACATGCACGATGCAAAGCGGCACGATGAACAACTCAACGAACCGACTGTTTCTTCGGAAACGATCTTTACCGGGAAAGTGATCGCCCTGCAAGTGGATACGGTGGTACTGCCAGACGGAAAACAGGCCGTCCGTGAGATTGTCCGCCATCCGGGTGCGGTTGCCGTATTGGCGACAACGGATGAGAACCGGGTCGTATTGGTTCGCCAGTTTCGCAAACCGTGTGAACGGGTGCTGCTGGAAATACCGGCGGGAAAATTGGAACCGGGTGAAGAACCGTTGGCGTGCGCGAAACGGGAATTGCTGGAAGAGACCGGGTATACAGCAAAGGAGTGGATTCATTTGCATTCGATGTTTACCTCTCCCGGATTTGCCGATGAATACATTCATTTGTATGCAGCGAAATGCTTGACACCGGGCCTTCAACAGTTGGACAAAGATGAATTTCTGAATGTGCTGGAAGTTGAGATGCCAGAAGTGGAGGAAATGTTGAGCCGTCGAGAAGTAGCGGATGCCAAAACGATTACGGCACTCTACTGGTGGATGAAGGAACAATTGAAGGCGGAGTGCTAACTTTCGCTTGTCCTGCATACATATCGTAGGGAAAGCAGGACAAGGAGGTAGCCTTGATGATTCGGAGTTTGCGGACAACAGCCAGCCATTATTTGCAAGAGAACGCCCGACTGTTTGTATTTACGATCGTGTTGTTTATCGTGGGAGTGGTGTTCGGTGCAATTGTCGTCAACGCTCTTGCAGATGGACAAAAGGCGGATCTGTTTCACTATCTGAAAGGTTTTTTTGCACTGGTCAATGACAATCATTTGGCGGATTCCGCATATGTAACCTGGCATTCGATTGCAACAAACATCAAATTGCTTGGATTGGTTTGGATTTTGGGGCTTTCGATCATCGGATTGCCGGTGATAGTGGTGCTTTTGTTTCTGAAGGGGTTCACCATCGGATTCACTGTTGGATTTCTGGTGGATAATTTTTCCGGGAAAGGTCTGATGTTTGCGATCTTGGCCGTGCTTCCGCAAAATATTGTGATCGTTCCGGCGCTGCTGGTTGCCGGTGTGGCAGGAATCGCATTTTCACTGATGCTGGTTCGTTCCCGGTTTACGCAAAACATGCCGTTGTACCAAAAATTTCTCGCCTATACCCTGTTGTTTCTGGCGTTGGCTGTACTCTTGGTGTTCGCTTCTTTCATCGAAGGGTATGTGAGTCCACTTTTGATGAAAATGATCACCCCCCATTTGTAAGAGTGGCAAACTTCCCGATTTCTCGGTATACTCGTAGCTGAATGAACTGCTGAAAAGGAGCCGGGACATGACAACCCGCAAATTTACCGTACGGAATGAGTCGTTTCGCTGTGTGCACTGCGGGACGGAGGTGCAGCCGTCCGCATCGGGCGGGTGCCGCAATCATTGCCCGAATTGTTTTTATTCGATTCATCTGGATATCTTTCCAGGCGATCGGGCTGCCGACTGCCAAGGCATTTTGGAGCCGATTCGGATTGAAAACCACAGCAAAAAAGGGTACATGGTGGTCCATCGTTGTCAAACATGCGGACATTTGACAAGAAATAAACTGGCCCTTGAAGATCCGGTTCAGCCGGACAGTCTGGCACGCATGCTGCAGTTGATGCAAAAACCGCCAACTGTTTGACACGTTTCCTCCCTTTTTCTTATAATAAATAACGTAAGTTAGCCGAGTGAAACTTGTGGACTGGGCTGCTGTTTTTGGGAGGGGTCTTCGGATGCAAGAACGATTGAATCAGATCAAGGAGCAGCTGCATTCGAAGTCGTTTAAACTGACTCCGCAGCGGGAAGCCACCTTGCTGGTGCTGTTGGAGAATGAAGAGGGGCATTTAAGCGCGGAAGAGATTTTCATGATGGTCAAACAGAAAGCTCCGGACATCGGATTGGCGACAGTCTACCGGACATTGGATCTGTTAAGCGACCTGAAGATCATCGAGAAACTGAATTTCGGCGACGGAGTGGCACGCTATGAGTTTCGGGCGGAAGACCAGCCGCATCACCATCATCATCTGATTTGTTTGAAATGCAACCAACTGTTTGAAATTGAAGATCTGTTGGATTCTCTTGAAGAACGGGTTGAGAAAGAACATAACTTCAAGATTGTCGATCATCGTGTAAGTTTTTTAGGGTACTGCGCCAATTGCAGAAAAGACATGTAAGGGGAAAGCCTCGAAGGTACGGGGCTTTTTTTGTTGGTTACTCCGTGAACATGACCCTGTCATCTTTTGCGGGACAACGTCATATGAATCATGGACGGGAGGTGTAGACATTGATTATCTCAGTCCGAAAAATATCGCGCTGGCTGCAGATGATGATTCTCGTCTGCCTGTTTTCGTTTATTTTGTATAAGATGCTGGATGTGCTGCACGTTTGGATCCAGCCGACGGACAAATATCGTGAACCGATAGGGGACTCCTTGAAGGTGAATGCCGAATTTGCCGTCCGTTCGACGAATACGGCATGGTTTGACGAATTGTTGACTCGTTTAAAATTATTCTACTTTTTGGGAGAATAAATGCAACGGTTCCATGCAGGAAAACGACCTGACGCGTAGAATACATAACATCGCAGGTTATAAAGGGGAGTTTGGCTCATGGACAAGTTGATCGAGCGTTTCATTCACTACATTGCTGTTGAACGCGGCCTTTCACTAAACACTCTGGAATCCTACCAGCGAGATTTGATCGGTTACACCAACTTTTTGACAAAAGATGGTGTTCATGATGTGAATCGAACGCGTCGCGCAAATGTGATCGCCTATCTGGCGGAACTGCAAAAAAACGGTCGGGCTACATCGACGATTTCCCGCAATTTGGCTAGCATCCGCGCGTTTTATGGTTTCTTGCTGCGCGATGGACTGATTGACGGTGACCCTACGGCTAATCTTGAATCACCCAAAATCGAAAAACGGCTGCCCTATGTCCTGTCTGTACAGGACGTGGAAGTGCTGTTGAATTCG
>JAGVBM010000015.1 GCA_020059765.1 Bacillota bacterium | reverse complement strand
TTCCGATTGGTATGGAGCAGCCCGGAAGATCGCCGCTTCTTTTTGTTTGTATTGGTAGGTTTGTCCGGAGTTTTGGTCAATCTGGCGGTGTTCCAGACCTTGTTTGGCGTCTTGGATATGTCCGCGATGTGGTCCGGGCTGATGTCGGCATTGGTGGCAATGACATCCAATTTTATTTTAAATGACACGTTTACCTGGCCGGGCGACAAGCAAGGACACGTACTGGCCAGATTTGCCAAATATGTGGTCGTTTCCACTGTCGGAATCGGCATCAACCTGGCGGTTCTGTACATCCTGAACACACGGCTCGGCCTGTATGCATTGCTGGCAAACGCACTTGGCATTCTAATTGCAACCGGATGGAATTTTATCATGAACAACGTTTGGACTTGGCGTCAGAGATCAGAACTGGCAGCTCGTTCCATGAATGATTACGGGAGGCCTTGATATGACATCTTTTCATGTCATTGTAATGGCCGGGGGAAAAGGGGAGCGTTTTTGGCCCCTGAGCCGTTCCCAATGGCCGAAACAATTTTTAACCCTTGCGGGCGAGCGGTCGATGCTGCAAATGACAGTCGATCGTTTGCGGCAGTTGGTTCCTTTGCAAAACATCCTGATTGTCACTCATATGAATTACGAAAATATAGTGAAAGAGCAGCTTCCCGAGTTGTCGCCGGAAAACATCTTATTGGAGCCGGTGGGGCGGGATACCGCCGCCTGTATCGGACTGGCCGCATACAAAATCGCCGGGCAATCGCCGGGAAGTGAATTGCTGATTGTTCCTGCGGATCATTATGTCGAGGACGTCGATGCGTTTCTCTCCTCCGTCCAACAAGGGAGGGAAGTTCTGCGGGAAACGGCGGGAATTGTGACGCTTGGCATCAAACCTGCATATCCGGAGACAGGCTATGGATACTTGGATGTCAATACCGCTGATGACGAGCGGGTGTTGACAGGATACAAGGTGGCGCGGTTCTTGGAGAAGCCCAACCGGGAGACGGCGGAATACTTTGTCAGACAGCTCAACTACTATTGGAACAGCGGTATGTTTTTGTGGCATACCGATACGATTGAAAGCATGATTCAGCAGCATTTGCATGATTTGCACCGCGGTTTGGAAACGATTCGCCCGGCGCTCGGCACGCCCGACGAGCGTGTGGTGATGGAACGGGTCTACCCCAGGCTGCCTGCCATCTCCATCGATTACGGGGTCATGGAAAAAGCGGACAACATCTACATGGTACCCTGCGATTGCGGATGGAATGATGTGGGAAGTTGGGGCGCTCTGGACAAAATCGCCGAGCGGGACATGCATGACAACGTGATACAAGGGAATGTAGTAAACATCGACACCCACGACTGCATCATTCATAGTGCGGGTGACAAGCTGATCGCCACATTGGGCATTCAGGATATTATTATCGTGGATACGGAAGACATTACATTGGTGTGTTCCAAAGACAAATCGCAGCATATCAAAGAATTGCTGAAGGAACTGAAGAAACAAAAAATGGAAGCTTACTTATAAAGAGAAAAGTCGCATCGGGTGATGCGACTGCTCATTGCAACGGCTCATTTTTTGCATTGGGAACAGTATCCGTGCACTTCAAAACGGTGCGAGACCACGTCAAATCCTTTGGGCACCATATCCACCAAACCCATCGGACATTCCAGCAAAGGCTCGGTCCGTCCGCAGGAAAGACATACGAAATGATGATGGTGCTGGCTGGAACAGCGGATGCGGAAGCGGGAACCGCCTTCCCCAAACTCCGATTCCTCCACGATCTTTTCCTCTTTGAGAAGGTTGAGATTGCGGTAGACCGTGTCTACCGATATGGAAGGATAGAGATCGCGAAGCTTTTTGATCAATTCCTTGGCTGTGATATATCGATCCTGTTCCAGCAAAATGTCGACAATCGCGCGTCGTTTGCCGGTCAACTTGAATCCTTGCTCACGAAGTTGTTGGAGGAAATTGTCCGTATTCATAAAAATCTCCCTTCATGCTTCCATTAATTGTAGGAAACATACAAAGGGAGTGTCAAGTCAATCTCGGCCGCGGATGAATTGCCGGATATCCTGCCGGTAGCGCGGACGAACACGAACGAATTTGTATTTTGCCGAATACCTGCCGAGGACAAATATTATGGGAAGCGTAAGGGAAAATAGGATCAACATGCCATTCATCTCTCTCACCCCGCAATCTGAAATTCGTCGAAAATGTAAGATGCCCGGTCCATATTCCCGACAAGGTTACTTCTAATTAAGGGTATGAGTCCGAGAAGATGAATAGTACCACTTCAATTCCAAACGAAATGTCTGATATAATAATAGGGATTTTAGCCTAGAAAATGACCGGAAGAAAAATCTCCCATGCAAGTTCATGGGCGTTCTGCGTAACATTAGAAATAGACACGCAGGTGGGAGGACTCAAACTGCCATGCAACATCTACTGACATTTACCGTCGCTTTTTTGACCGTGTACGCACTTGTCCCGGTCGTCCGTGCCATTGCGCTGCGCACCGGGTTTGTCGATATACCGAACCATCGAAAAATTCACACGGATCCGATTCCCCTGCTCGGCGGCGCCGCTATGTTCGCCGGATTTTTTATCACGACCCTGTTGATGGGCGAGATCAACGGCGAATATGTGGGCATCGGGTTGGGTGCGTTCCTGATTTTCCTGATCGGTTTGATCGATGATTTTGCAAAGACCAGGGGCAAAGATTTCCCCGCGCTGCCCAAGTTTATCGGGCAGTTGGCGGCTGCCTGGATTCTGTACTCTTTCGGCGTTCAGATTGACGGAATCACAATTCCCTTCGGCCATGGCGATTATTATCAATTTGCCCCCTGGATGTCTGTTATGGCCACGTTCCTGTGGGTCGTCGGGATCACCAACATGTTCAATTTTCTGGACGGAGTGGACGGATTGGCTGCCGGTATTGCCGCGATTTCGGCAACTACCTTATTGTTTATTTCCTTGTTGAAAGGACAGCCGACCTCCGCCATGTTTGCCGTTACCTTGATCGGAATCTCGCTGGCGTTTTTGCGGCATAATTTTCACCCGGCAAGGATTTTTATGGGGGATTCCGGTGCCACGTTTTTGGGCTTTACACTGGCGGCCATTGCCGTACAAGGGGCGTTTAAAGCGGCTACTCTCGTGTCGGTGGCTGTTCCGGTGCTGGCCCTCGGCGTGCCGATCTTTGACTTCTTCTACGTGACGATCAAACGTGTCAAGGAGAACCGCCCGATCTACAAGGCGGATAAAGCGCATACCTTCCACCAGTTGATGCGTTCGGGCATGAATCAAATTCAAACGGTCGCGTTTCTGTACCTGCTGGGAATCGTCTTTTCATTGGCATCGATCATTGTCGTGTTGGTGAACAAATAAAAGTGGCCGCGTTATTTGGCCACTTTTATTTCTTTCTTCTGCATATTGTGAACATCCCG
>JAGVBM010000060.1 GCA_020059765.1 Bacillota bacterium | reverse complement strand
TGCAGCGCAAGACATGTATGTGATCGACGTAATCGGCCGAAAATGGTCATGGGAATTCAAATATCCGAACGGGGCATCGACGATTAACGATCTTCGGATTCCGGAAGGCAAAAACGTCATGCTGCGCATTACGTCGGCTGACGTTATCCACAGCCTGTGGCTGCCTGAAGCCCGCATCAAGCAGGATGCCGTGCCTGGCCGGATTACCCAAATTTCGCTGGGGGTTGTCGAACCTGCGAAAGAAGGGGAAGAATATCGAGTGATCTGTGCCGAATACTGTGGTACTGCTCACACGAACATGTTGGCTACGATGAAAGTCGAGCCTCAGGAAAAATTCGAGAAGTTCTTAATAGATGCCAAAAAAGCTTCCGAAGAAGGACCGCAAGCAGGTCAAAAACTGGCTACCCAATTCGGCTGTCTGTCCTGCCACGCGACTGACGATTCGAAGAAAGTGGGTCCGTCCTGGAAAGGTTTGTATGATATGCAGCGCAAACTGCAAGGCGGAGCAACAGCCAAAGTTGACGAAGTGTATTTGAAAGAAGCGATTGAAAATCCAGGCGCCAAAATTCCGGAAGGGTACAGCAATACTATGCCTCCTTTCCAAGGCAAGTTGGACGAGAAACAAATCAAATCGATTATCGAATATATCAAGACTCTGAAATAACCTGTGACCGAGAGGAGTGAGAGGTTTCATGTCTACTGCTGTTGCAGAAACGACACGTCGTCCGTCGTTCTGGCGCGACTGGGTGTTGACTGTCGATCATAAGAAAATCGGGATTATGTATGCGGTTACCGGATTGTTCTTCCTGATTTTCGGCGGTCTGGCAGCCGTTGCGATCCGTACCCAACTGGCGCTGCCGAACGATGTGATCTTGAAACCGGATCAGTTTAACCAGTTCTTTACCATGCACGGTACCATTATGATCTTCCTGTTCACCATTCCTATGTTGGCAGGGGCGTTCGCGAACTATTTGGTTCCGATCATGGTCGGGGCTCAAGATATGGCGTTCCCGCGCATGAACGCATTAAGCTATTGGTTGTATCTGTTGGGCGGACTTATCTTGATTATCAGTCCGCTGATCGGCGAGATGCCGGACGTCGGCTGGACGGCCTATCCGCCGTACAGTATTGAAACGAAGGGAATTGCGCTTGATTTATGGGTGACTTCGGTTCACATTCTCGGTCTTTCATCGATCTTGGGTGCAATCAACACGATCGTGACGACCTTCAACATGCGTGCACCGGGCATGACGTTGAACCGGATGCCGCTGTTCGTGTGGGCGATGCTGGTGACCTCCTTTATCCAGCTGTTCGGTGTGCCGGCGCTGGCAGGGGCGG
Organism: Bacillota bacterium; assembly: GCA_020059765.1. Classification (GTDB taxonomy): domain Bacteria; phylum Bacillota; class Bacilli; order Tumebacillales; family Effusibacillaceae; genus Effusibacillus. The sequence goes on along the minus strand of JAGVBM010000060.1, from coordinate 4,435 downwards.
TCACCACGCTGTTGTTTGACCGTCATCTCGGAACGATCTTCTATAACTTCGTTGCCGGCGGAGATCCGATGTTGTATCAACATCTCTTCTGGTTCTATTCTCACCCGGCCGTTTACGTCATGATTATTCCGGCGATGGGCATTGTGTCGGAAATCATTCCTGTATTTGCACGGAAGCCGATTTTCGGCTACCATGCGATCGCCTATTCATCCATCGCGATTGGATTGTTGGGCTTCCTGGTGTGGGCGCACCACATGTTTGTCGCAGGGATGCAGCTTTCCGCAGGTATTCCGTTCATGATTACATCGTTGATTATTGCGATCCCGACTGCGATCAAGATCTTTAACTGGCTGTCCACGCTCTGGAGAGGCTCGATTCAATATACGACGCCGCTGTTGTTTACGGGGCTCGGGTTTATTTTCCTGTTTACGATCGGCGGACTTGGCGGTATTTTCCTGGCAGCCGTGCCGGTTGACCTGCACTTGCACGACTCCTATTTCGTCGTCGGCCACTTCCACTATGTGCTGTTCGGCGGAAGCATGATGGCGATTATTGCCGGACTGTTCTACTGGTTCCCGAAAGCAACGGGACGCATGTATTTTGAAAAGTTTGGCCAGTGGACCTTCTGGTTGTATTTCATCGGAACCAACCTGACATTCTTTCCGATGCACATTCTCGGTTATCAAGGCATGCAGCGTCGTGTCTTCGGCTATACGCCGGGACTTGAATTCTGGAATCAGGTGGCGACCGTCGGATCGTATCTGCTGAGCATCGCAACCGTGTTGGTGTTCGTCAACTTGGCGATCTCTCTGAAATGGGGAGCCAAGGCGGACGCAAATCCGTGGGGAGCGCAAACTCTCGAATGGACGGTATCTTCACCGCCGCCCGAGCATAACTTCCACGAACTTCCGGTCGTTACGGATGCTCCGTACAATTACGGAGTTCCGTCAAAGGGTAAAACATTTGACGATGATGCTGTAACTGTCTGAGAGTGAAACATGCGGCTGGAAAGGAGGGGATTCATCAGCATGAAAGCACGCTTGCCATTGATTACTGCAGTCTCAACCTATATTCTGATTATTTTGGGTGTATTGGTCGTCGGCTTTGACGCCGGTTTGGCATGTTCCGACTGGCCCCTTTGAAACGGAAGAATCATTCCTCCGTTGGAGGGAATCATCCTCGTTGAGTTTACACACCGGACATTTTCCACGTTGACCGGCTTGCTGATTTTGTTGAATGCATACTGGCAATGGAAAGTACATCCGAATGATCGCATGGTACGGATTTTGTCCGTGTTATCGATTGTTTTGTTGGGATCGGTTGCAGTCATGGGCGGTATCAATGTTTTGCAGAAACTCCCCTCCGGATTGACCGCGATCGATATGGCTTTGGCAGCTTTGTTGTTGGCCGAATTGGTCGTTTTGATGGTGAGGGTGAATGGACGAACAGAGTCGGGTGCAGAGTTGGTTGCAGAATCGGATGACGCTATCACGAAAGGGCGGCGCGAACAGGAAATACTGGCTCACAAACGAGTCTTGAAACCTGCTGCTGCGGTTGTGGCAGCTGTCTATTCGGAGATCTTGCTGGGCGGGTTTTTCAAGCACAGCAGTGCATCGTATACCTACGTACATCCGGCAGCACCGCTGCAAAACGAGTTGGTGACCCGTTTTGCAACGGCTGAACTGGTTATGTATATTCATATGTTTGCCGGGTTTTTCGTCGTTCTCTCCCTGTTCTGGTTGTTTGTTCATGCGAAGAAACAGAACCTGTTTGTCAAACCGTCCGTTTTGCTGCTTATTCTGGCGGGAATTCAAGGTTTTCTCGGTTTCTTCTCCATCGCAACAAAGCTTGAATTATTGACGACTACTGCGCATATGGCTGTTGCGGCTTTGATGCTGATGATCGGAACCTATGTGGCCGCCGTCGCGCAACAGGTGTTGGCGGGGGCACGCAGTGCACAGCGTCCTGCAACAAAATTCTCGAGTGGCCAAACGGCAATCTCAAACGGATAAGGGGGGATCAGAATGGATCAACCATTGTCATATACTACAGCTGCATCGACAACCAATCGTGCCATGGAACCGGGCCCTTTCTCCGAGATTAACCGAACCGGCACATGGCGAGATTATGTTACCGTCACCAAATTGGGGATTACGGTTTCCAACATGATCAGCGTGTTTACCGGGTTCTGGTTGGGAACCAAAATGATGATCGGGAACGGCACCATTCAGTCGCTTGATGTTGTCGCATTGATCTTGACATTGATCGGATCTGCCATGGTGATCATGTCCGGTACAAGTTTAAACAACTATTTGGATCGTGATTTGGATCAACAAATGGCTCGCACGAAGAATCGGCCGTCTGCGACCGGAATCTTGACGCCGAAAAAGGTCTTGATTTTTGGAATTGTGCTGGCGGTCGCGGGAACCGCCGTTCTCGCGCTGTTCGTGAATCTTCTGACCGCCGTTCTCGGCTTGATCGGTTTGTTCGTCTACGTGGTCGTATACACAATGTGGCTGAAACGGACATCATCCCTGAGTACGGTTATCGGCGGTATTTCCGGCGCGATCCCGCCGGTCATGGGATATGCGGCGGCAGCTTCCACGGTTCTCGACATGAACGCAGGGTTCCTGTTTGGTTTTATGTTTTTGTGGCAGCCGCCGCATACTCTCGCATTGGCGATCCGCCGCGTGGAAGATTACCGGGCGGCTGGCATTCCACTGCTTCCGGTCGTTCGGGGATTTGAAGAAACCAAGCGTCAATCGCTGCGTTATGTGGCTGCGCTTGTTCCGGTCTCCTTCCTCATATACGGCGTAGGGACGGTAGGGATCAGTTACCTGATTGCGGCCGTTGTGTTGGGGGTCGGTTACTTGTATGTATCTGTTGAATCTTTCTTTGCGAAAGACGACATGCAATGGGCCAAAAAGAGTTTTCGCTATTCCTTGATTTACATGACATCATTGTTCCTGATGATGATCGTGAGCGCAAACTGATTGATGGAAGAAACCGAAAGGAGTGACTGAATGTGACTTCTGCACATGGTCATTTGCACATGCCCGAACCGGGTCCGGGTGCGAAAGATAATGGTCAATTGGCAACATGGCTTGGCTTGATTTCGTTTACGTTCTTTCTTGCAACCTTTGTTGCTTCGAATGTATATCTGCGTGGTTGGAAACCGGAAGTGTTCGGCGCACCCGTTTCGTCGGACGTTCAAAATCTGTCTTACATCAGCACTCTCGTCTTGATCGTGACCGGCATTTTACTGATGTTCGCCGGCGTTCAGTTCCGTAACAGCCAATATAAGCTGTTTCAAGGCACGATGGCGGTAGGTGCCGTTTTGTACGTGACCTACTTTATTTTGCAGATTCAATTGGTAAAGGGGTATATTTCACAAGGTGCGGCGATTGCTACGATCAATGCGCCAATTACTGCCTTCCAAATGCTGGTCACCTTGGTGAGTCTGGGATTGATTGCTGCCGTAGGTTGGTACGGCGATGCAAAAGACGGCAAAGTGCTGCGCCGTTTGGTTCCGGGTGCGATGGCGGTCTGGATGTATGCGGTTGTCGTCGGAATTGCCGTCCTGATCATCACCGATGTGGTGCACATTGGCGAATTCGCGGAATGGTGCGGACAAAAAGTGATGGAGATCGTGAAATAAGAGGAGGGATATCAGATGGGTCTGATACTGTTTGCCTTGGGGCTTTTCGGATTTGCCGGACTGCTGTTTGGAGTGTTCTGGTATTCTTCCAAAATGACGACGAGGAAGTAGTCGGGTAAGAAGTGCATTCTCATGCAAAAGGGGCTGTCCTAAAAGTCACAAGAATGACTGAAGGGCAGCCCCTTTTTATGAAAGAAAAACAAAAAAGAAATCGTCAAAAGTGGCGATTTCTTTGTACTTACCTTATAGCATGGACCAACTATGGATGCCAATGGATTTGGGGGAATGGATTGAGCCTCATCATCTATTTATGATTTGTGCCTTAACGCACGAAATGGGCGTTTTATGGGAAAATCAATAATATCCAAAATCACTTTGATTGAGATTCTAAACTTAATAACAAATCGAGGCTCAAAATCTACAAGCTGCCGAACTGTAATAAACGAATCATCAGTGTCAATGACACTGACTACATAGTTGTACAGTAATGTTCTGACAATAACTACTTTTCCTTTCAATCGAGGGACAATGCGCTTTATTCTTCTTTGTGTTTCCGGAGAAGTGGTGGAACTAACCGTAATGCTATTTCTTTTTGTACTCCACGGGCCCTCACTCGAGAAATCCTGATTTCCATCTGGTGGAGTATGCTTTTCGCCTGAAAGTTTACCGATCTCGATAATGAGAGGCAAATCTACACGAATTTCTCTAAACTTTTCATCAGAAGATAGAATTAGAACATTAAGTGAAAAATCCTCATTGATTGAAAGAAGTCTTCCT
>JAGVBM010000200.1 GCA_020059765.1 Bacillota bacterium | reverse complement strand
TCAAACGCAGCGCGTTCAGGCGGATAAAACCGGTGGCATCCGATTGATTGTAGGCTTGTGTCGGATCGGCTTCCATTGTCGCGATATGCGGATTGTACAGGCTGACCGGACTGTTCACGCCGGCTGCGATCACATTCCCCTTGTACAGTTTCACGCGCACCGTACCGGTTACATTTTTCTGGCTTTCGACGACAAGCGCCTGCAGCGCCAAACGCTCCGGCGCAAACCAGAAACCGTTGTATACCAATGTACTGTAACGGGAAATCAGGGAATCCCGCAACTGCATGACCTCCCGGTCCATCGTCAGGGATTCCATCCGGCGATGGGCGGCAAACAAAATGGTGCCGCCCGGCGTTTCATAGACGCCGCGGCTCTTCATGCCGACAAACCGGTTTTCTACCATGTCGACGCGGCCGATTCCATGGTTGCCTCCCAGTTCGTTCAATTTCTCCATCACCTGCAGCGGCGTCATCCGTTCCCCATTCAGCCCGACGCAATTTCCCTGTTCGAAATCCAACTCCACATACTCCGGTTTGTCCGGTGCGTCTTCCGGCGATACGCTGAGCACATACATGTCCTTGTTTTCCTCGCTGCTGGCGTCAAACCAGGGATCTTCCAGAATGCCGCTTTCAAAACTGATATGCAGCAGATTGCGGTCCATCGAGTAGGGTTTGGCCGCCGTTGCCTGCACCGAAATCCCATGCTTTTCCGCATACGCAATCATTTCCGCCCGACCGGGGAATTGCTCGCGAAACTCCTCAATCCGCCAGGGGGCAATCACTTCCAGTTCGGGGGCCAAAGCAGCAGCCGTCAGTTCGAACCGCACCTGATCATTGCCTTTGCCGGTCGCGCCGTGAGCGATCGCAACTGCCCCTTCTGTCCGGGCGATTTCCACCATCCGTTTGGCGATCAGCGGACGGGCAATGCTCGTGCCAAGCAAATATTGTCCTTCGTACAAGGCACCCGCCTGAAACATCGGGAAAATAAAGTCCTGGGCAAATTCATCGCGCAAATCATCGATGTACACCTTGCTTGCACCCGTGCGCAGCGCCTTTTCTTCAAGTCCTTCCAACTCATCCTTCTGCCCGATATCTGCCGTAAATGTGATAATCTCGGCATCATAGGTCTCTTTCAGCCAAGTTAAAATGACAGACGTGTCCAATCCGCCCGAATAGGCCAATACGATCTTCTGCTTTGCCATCCGTTTCTCGCTCCATTCTATCAAAATATCCGTACCCTGTTATTTTACGCCATTACCGCGACCAAAACCGCTTTTTGCACATGCAAGCGGTTTTCCGCTTCGTCAAATACCACCGAATGCAATCCGTCAATGATGTCTGCCGTCACTTCTTCACCGCGATGGGCCGGCAGGCAGTGCATGAAAATATAGTCCGGTTTCGCGTGGGCGCACAGCTGCTCATTGACCTGATAGTCGGCAAACAGCTTCACCCGTTCCGCCTGTTCCGCCTCCTGCCCCATGCTGGCCCATACGTCCGTATAAATAACGTCAGCGCCCTGCACCGCTTCCACCGGGTCATTTGTCAGCAGCAATTCGGTTCCGTACTCTGCCGCCCACTGCTTCGCCTGTTCAACGACCGCCGGGTCGCATTCATATCCTTTTGGGGTCGCCACCCGCATATTCAGGCCAAGTTTCGGAGCTGCCTGAATCCAGGAATGAGCCATATTGTTGCCGTCCCCCACATAAGCGACCGTCAATCCTTGCAAATCACCCTTCTGCTCCTTGATGGTCAGGATATCGGCCATCACTTGGCACGGATGGTGCAGGTCGGTCAACCCGTTTATCACCGGTATGTCCGCATGCACCGCCAATTGCTCCACATCTTCGTGGGCAAAGGTGCGAATCATAATGCCGTCCACATAGCGGGACAATACCTTGGCCGTATCGGCAATCGGCTCGCCGCGTCCGATTTGAATGTCATTTCCGGACAGAAACAAGGCGTGGCCGCCCAACTGGTACATCCCGACTTCAAAGGACACCCGGGTCCTCGTCGACGCTTTCGTAAAAATCATGCCCAATGTTTTGCGGAGCAGCGGTTGGTAGACTTCACCCTGTTTTTGTTTCCGTTTGATCGTTTCCGCCAAAGACAACAGATAGTGCAGTTCATCCGATGTAATGTCGTTGAAATCCAAAAAATCCCGTCCATGCATGCGATTCACTTGCCATTCCTTGATGGCAGGCATTGCTTTTGCCATTCGTAACTCCTCCCCCTGTGTGGAATCCCTCTATCAATCATGCCGGTCGCACCGGCGCTATCGGACTGGGTGTCAGCGATACGTTTTGTTCCAAGACCATTGCCAAGGCCGCTGCCGTATCGAGCGAGGTCAAGCAAGGAATTCTCATCTCCACGCTGAAACGCCTCAGCCAGAATCCAAACCGGTTCATATCCTGACCCCGCGTCGGAATGTTGATGACCATTTGGACTGCCCCCACTTTAAACAATCGGGTCACCGCTTCCGAATCCTTCTCGACCGGTGTTGCCGATATTCCGTGTTCCTGCAGCGACTTCGCCGTTTGCGGCGTTGCATACAAGCGATAGCCAAGCTGTGCGAACCGGCGCAAAAGCGGAACCGCCTCCACTTGTTCCCGCTCCGTGATCGAACAGAACAGTCCGCCTGAACCGGGAAGCATGCCCGTGGCGGCAAATGCGGCTGCCGTTGCGACCGTAAAATCGGCTCCGATTCCCAACACTTCCCCGGTCGACTTCATTTCCGGGCCGAGCGAGATGTCAAACCCGGTGATTTTCGCAAAGGAGAACATCGGCGCTTTCACTGCCACGAAAGATTGGTCCGGAACGAGACCTGTGCCGTAACCCAAATCCGGCAGCTTGCGTCCCGACTGCACCTGAACAGACAGGTCGATCAGCGGGATTCCCGTCACTTTTGAGATAATCGGCACGGTGCGGGACGCGCGCGGGTTGACTTCCAAAACGTAGACCAATCCGTCATACAGCACGAATTGGATATTGACCAATCCGATGACGGGCAAGTGGCGGGCAATTTTTTCCGTATAGGCAACGATCGTGGCGATTTCTTCCGCTGTCAAGGTTTGCGGCGGATACACCGCCATCGAATCGCCGGAGTGAACGCCCGCCCGTTCGATATGTTCGAAGATGCCCGGAATCAACACATTCTCCCCGTCGCAAACGGCGTCGACTTCCACCTCTTTGCCGGCCAGATAGGCGTCGATGAGCACTGGGTGTTCCGGATTCACTTTGACTGCCAGCTCCATGTAATCACGCAATTCCTGTTCGTTGTGGACCACGGCCATACCGCGGCCGCCTATCACATAGGATGGGCGAACCACCACCGGATAGCCGATGTGCCGCGCCACTTGCCCCGCTTCTTGCACCGCATAGGCGGTTCCCCCTTCCGTTTGGGGGATCTCTAGGTTCAGCAGGAATCTTCGGAATTCATCCCGATCCTCCGCCCGGTGAATCGCCGCCAGGGGAGTCCCGGCAATCTGCACCCCCGTTCCGGCCAGAGCGGACTGCAATTGGCGCGCCAGGTTGATTCCCGTCTGTCCTCCGTACTGGACATAGACCTGCTCGACCTGTTCCTTGTCGATGATCGCCAGCACGTCTTCGAGAGTCAGAGGCTCAAAATACAACCGGTCAGCCGTGTCAAAATCGGTCGACACCGTTTCTGGATTATTGTTGATGATGACCGTTTCAAACCCTTGCCGTTTCAATGCCCAAACCGCGTGCACCGAACAGTAGTCAAATTCGATCCCCTGCCCGATGCGAATCGGTCCGGAGCCGATGACCAACGCTTTCTTGCGGCCGGACGCTTTCACTTCGTCCCGGCTGCGGTAAGTGGAATAGTAATAGGGCGTTTCCGAAGCGAACTCCGCCGCACATGTGTCCACCAACAGATAGGAAGGAACGATTCCCTCCCGCAACCGCATCGAGCGGATTTGTTCTTCCGGAATGCCGGTCAAGCGGGCAATTCGCTCATCGGCAAAGCCCAATTTTTTTGCTTCCAGAAGCATCTGCGAATCGATTGAAGGATCTCCTGCCATCTGATTCACTCGGACCGCTGCATCAGTCAATTGCCGTTCAAACCGGATCAATTTGACCAACTTGCTGATAAAAAAACGGTCGATTCCGGTCTGCAGGTGAATCCGTTCTTCCGGCCATCCCCGCTGCAACGCTTCCGTAACGGCAAACAACCGGCGGTCATCCGGTTCTTTCGCCAGAATCCGTTCCAGATCGGCATCGGCCAGTTCCCCCATCTCCGCCATCTGAATCCCGTTGATGCCGATATCCAGTGAACGAAGCGCTTTTTGCAGGGCGGCTTCGAACGACCGATCCAACGCCATGACCTCGCCCGTTGCCTTCATCTGGGTTCCCAAGCGGCGGTCGGCCGTCGGAAACTTGTCAAACGGCCAGCGGGGGATTTTTACCACCACATAGTCAAGAGTCGGTTCAAAAGAAGCATACGTTTTGCCGGTAACCGGGTTGAGAATTTCGTCCAACCGTTTGCCGACGGCAATCTTCGCCGCCATCTTCGCAATCGGATAGCCGGTTGCCTTGGAGGCCAAAGCCGATGAGCGGGAAACCCGCGGGTTGACCTCAATCACGCAATATTCGCGGCTGGTGGGATGCAGAGCAAACTGCACATTGCAGCCGCCCTCGATCTTCAACGCGCGGATAATATCCACCGCAGCCGTTCGCAGCATCTGATATTCCTTGTCGGTCAGCGTTTGCGACGGCGCCACCACGATGCTGTCGCCGGTATGCACGCCCACCGGATCGATATTTTCCATATTGCAGATGGTGATGCAGGTATCAGCCGCATCCCGCATCACTTCGTATTCGATTTCCTTCCATCCCTTGATGCTTTGTTCCACCAGAATCTGGTTGATCGGGCTTTGTTTCAGCCCGCGCAGGGCAATCGACAGAAATTCATCCATCGTTTCCGCTATGCCGCCTCCGGTTCCGCCCAAGGTATAGGCAGGCCGGATAATCACCGGCAAACCGATCTGTTCGACAAACAGAAGTCCCTCTTCCACCGATTCCACCACTTTCGATTGGGGAATCGGCTGTTGGATGGCGTCCATCATATCTTTAAACAGTTGGCGATCTTCCGCTTTCTTGATCGATTCGAGCGATGTGCCCAACAGGCTGACGCCATACCGCTGCAGGATGCCCGCTTCCGCCAGTTCAACGGCAAGATTCAACCCTGTCTGTCCGCCGAGGGTGGCGAGCAGGCCTGCCGGAAGTTCCTTGGCGATGATCCGCTCCAGCACGTTGACCGTCAGCGGTTCAATATAAACGACATCTGCCACATCCGGGTCGGTCATAATCGTAGCCGGGTTCGAATTGACAAGCACGACGCGGTATCCTTCCTCCCGCAGCGATTTGCACGCCTGGGTGCCCGCATAGTCAAATTCCGCAGCCTGGCCGATGACAATCGGTCCGGAGCCGATGACAAGTATTGTTTTCTCTTGGATGTTAGGTGGTTGCGCAGACAACTTGACGTTCCCCCTGTTCTGCCATATGCCGCAGGAATGTGTCAAACAGGATTTGCGAATCCTGCGGGCCGGGGCATGCTTCCGGATGGAACTGCACGGAAAAAACGGGCAGTCCTTTGACCCGAACCCCTTCGATCGATCCGTCGTTGACGTTGATATGGGTGACTTCCAACGTATCGGGTATTTGTTCCGCCAAAACGGTATACCCGTGATTTTGCGATGTAATGAAAATCCGACCCGTTTTCAGGTCTTTCACGGGATGATTGGAGCCATGGTGACCGAACAGCATTTTGTCCGTGGCGGCTCCAAATGTCAGGGACAACAACTGGTGTCCCAGACAGATGCCCATCAACGGATAGGAATGAGCCATCCGCTGCACATCCGGCACCAAATCAAGCAGATCGGTCGGATCTCCCGGGCCGTTGGACAACAGAATCCCGTCCGGCTGCAATTTGGCGATTTCAGCAAAAGGGGTTCGCGCCGGTACGACCGTGACCTTGCAATTGAGATGGATCAACGATTCAAGAATGTTCTGCTTGGAACCGAAATCCACCACCACGACATGATAGTTTCCCTCGCGCGACGGCTGGTGGACGACGGGCGTTGTGACCCGATCCACCTGTCCCTGCATGACATCCGGAAAATCAAGCTCTTCCGCTGTCACCTGTTCTTCCGCCGCCACAATCCACCCTTTCATCGCGCCCTTGTCGCGAATCATCCGCACCAACGAGCGGGTATCCACCTGGGTCAACCCGACGACCCCTTGTTCGTCCAAAAACTCATGCAAGGTTTGCGCACTCTGCCAATGGCTGGGCTCATCGCACGCTTCTGCTGTAATAAATCCGGACAACCACGGTCGACGCGACTCATGATCTTCCGGATTGATTCCGTAATTTCCAATCAAAGGATAGGTCATGACCACAATCTGTCCCGCATACGACGGGTCGGTCAACACTTCCTGATAGCCTGTCATTCCCGTGTGGAAGACGACTTCCCCGTAGCCCCGCTGCAGTCGTCCTATCAGTTCTCCCTCAAAGACAGCACCGTTCTCAAGAATAAGACGACCCCGCTTCATCCCGGTTCCTCCTCCAACTCCAAATCTGTATATAAATTCAACACTTTGAATTATTATACGACCCAATCTATCTCTTGGCAAGAACTTTTCTCCCTTTCACCATTCAGGAACCGGGCGCATATCGTACAGTATCCGAGGTACCGTCCGCTCCCCTCGCGGAGGTGTACAGACAAAGGGGAAGGACGTTGACATAGATGCTCTGTTGGAGAGCAGAGTTTCTGAAGGCCGCGCGGGCCTTTTATTTTTTTTGCTGCCTGTATGCATAGAGAAGACCGCCTGTGACGGACAGGCGGTCTTCATTTGCCATGCGGGGTTCTATTGGCGTACTGCTCGGGGGCTATTCCTCTGCTTACTGTGGCTGCTCGGGCTGTTTTTGATCTGCTGGCTGTTTTTGATCTGCTGGCTGTCTTTGGTCTTCAGGCTGTTTTTGGTCTTCAAGTTGCTTTTGGTCTCCGGGCTGCTGATGCCGAAGTTGGTTCAGATAGGCTTGAAACACCGCCAGATGTCCTTTCGAAGCATTTTGCAGATTGCTGAACACGTTCTTCACATCTTGCGGCAGATTGCGTTCTTTCAAAAATTTGTCATACATCGCGATGTTATCCATTTCTCCCCGCACTCCCGCTGCAAACGCTTCTTTGAGACTGACTGGGGTCGTGGTATACAGCAGGGATGTATCTTTGGGAACCGTGACTTTGTGCTTCGAAAACAGGGGCCGTAGCGCTTGAATGTGCCGCTCCTCCGCCCGTTTGATCCGGGAAAAAGGAGGCCGTTCGCCAAACTTTTTCAGGATGGCGTTGTAACGGCTCCTAGCCAAATATTCGTCCTGAATGGCGTAAGTTAACATCTCGTTCAAAGTCAACGATGGATCTTGCAAGGCGGCTTTCGCTCCGTAGTTTGCCGGATTGGCTTGCGGTTGCGCGTACGCCGGAGAATACCAAAGAAAGATCAAGCTGGCGAGACACGCCAAAACCAATGAGATTCGATTTCGTCTTTTTCTTTTCATACACACGGGCTCCTTTCAATGTTTCACTATAACAGTTCCCATGTGTTGAAAAGAACATGCAAAGAATAGAAAAAACAGTCGAACCTGATTGTCCCATCAGCATCCGAGAAACTATGTAAAGTCCGGTTTGATAACCGGACTCATCGGTAGTAGGGTGTCCACCAGACTGCCAGCAAGAAAAACACGACAAACGCAATCAGAAACGCAATGGCCCACCATGACCAACCGAATCCGTAAAACCCGCCTGTTCCGGGACCGTAGGGATACATGGATCCTCCCTCCTTCCAATGATACATCCATACTCGCTGTCTCTATTGCATTATACGCACAGGAACAGATACCCGATTGGACAAATGTCCCGCCACAAAAAAATGGGCCCTGCATTTCACTATAGACGAAATATGCAGCTCTATGTATAATTATTCTCATTCCTGCATATTCATTAGCGAAGGCGGTGATTGATCATGCAATTTCGGAAAGCCGTCATGGCTGACACGGAAGCCATTTATGAATTGATCCAACTGAATGCGGAACTGGGACTGATGCTGCCCCGGCCGCGTATTTCCATATATGAAAACTTGCAATCCATGACGGTGATTGACGATCAGGGAACCATCGTCGGCGTAGGAGGTCTGCACATTCTGTGGAGCGACTTGGCGGAAATTCGTTCCCTGGCGATTGCCCCGGATAAAAAAGGACTTGGGCTTGGCAAGGAACTCGTCTCCCTGCTCGTGAAAGAAGCGCATCAATTGGGAATTCCCCGCGTCTTGTCCCTTACCTACCAGGTGGAATTTTTCAAAAAGAGCGGTTTTACAATTGTCGCCAAAGAATCCCTGCCGCAGAAAGTCTGGAAAGATTGTTTGAACTGCAACAAGTTTCCGACCTGCGATGAAACCGCCATGCTGTTGGTCGTCTAAACCTTCCCGCAACTTACAAGAATCGCGCAACATACGATAATCTTAGAAAACTTGGCTTCGCGAAGCCTTTAGACGCAGGCGAAGCCAAAGTTGCCCTTATACTTGTTACCTTGAAAACTTATAAATTCTAACAAGTA
>JAGVBM010000418.1 GCA_020059765.1 Bacillota bacterium | reverse complement strand
TTGTTTGGCTTTCCGCAAGATTTGGTTTTGCAATTCCCGGGGAAATGAAACGTGCGGTTCGCTTTGCAAAGCGTCTCGTAGCTTTCGTTCAAACGGGTCCATGCTCGTTCACCACCTTGCCGATTTTTTTCTTCAACAGGTCGCGAGCCCGACGCAAACGAGTCCGAATCGCCCCTTCCCCCATGTCCAAAATCTGTGAAATCTCGGAAACAGTCAGTTCCTCACGATAATACAGCACCACCGCTTCCCTGTATTTGACAGGCAATTGCAGCACTGCTTCCCAGATCGCTTGTCTTTCCCACGATTCCATCACATGATCCTCTGCCGAGGAACCGGACGCTTTTGTTTCGAGTACGGGATCGGCAGCAGGCCGCCACCTGCGAAAAAAACTCGACCGCAAATAATCTTTCGCACAGTTGATCGCAATCGTATACATCCATGTTTTGTATGAACTTTTCCCTTGAAATTGATCCAGATGGGTAAACGCCTTGAGGAACGCGTCTTGCGCAATGTCTTCCGCCTGCATGCGATCTTTGACATAGGCGTAGACCAAATTGATAACATCCTGTCCGTATTGGGTCATCAGTTCTTCCAACAGCGCATACCGGTCTTCGTCGACCGCAGCCAATAGGTTGTCACGGCCAAGCACCTGTTCGTTCATATCCTTTTTCCCGTCTCCCATTTCCTGCTCCGTTTGACTCCTCCCTGCAAAGAATTAGACGCAATCAGTCTGCCAAATGGGTCAAAAATTTTTCAAACTCATCGTTATGTTTCTTTCAGAGAATCCCATTTATCTATACAGACGAATGATTGGTTCAATCAGTTACTTGATTTTCAAATATGGATTGCGGGAAAGTTTCAAGATGATTTCAAGCTCAAGAGGATCAGGTTTTCTAAACTGATAGGAAACTAAACGATAGGTACACTGCACTTCCCCACATAATAATGGCAGAAATTCTGTTAAGAAGGGGTATAAAGGAAGGATTGAACTGTCCGATAACTCTCCCGGCACCCGCCAAAAACAAAAACCATATGAACGAAACAAGTATGCTTGCCCCTGTGAACCAAAGCTTATCCATTCCAACATATTGTAAAGAACTCGTCCCGATAACCCCCACCGTATCTAAAATCGCATGCGGATTCAGGAGGGATACGGATGCAGCAAAAACGATTTGCTTTTTCGCAGAAATCGCCTTGATTCCAATATTGTTTATGTTTTCCGAAACCATCTGTTCAGGTGCCGATTCCGGTTGAGGTTGTGGTTGAGAGTTGGGGCTGGAAATAGAACTGCGCCAGGTCAGAATCCCCATATAGATAAGAAACAGAATGCCAACCAAAATAAAAACCATTTTCACCCAACTAACACTCAGAACCATCACCGATACTCCGAGCACAGCGAGTAAAATCAAGAGCGTGTCGCAAAGTATTGCCGTTACGACTGCCGGTAAAGCGCGAAAAAGACTTGGTTGCGCAGCCCCTTGGTTAAAAATAAAAATATTCTGGACTCCAAGCGGCAAAATTAACCCGAAGGCCAGAAAAAAACCATGCAGAAAAGCCATCGTTACGCCCCTTTTCGTTATTTCCGCCAATACTTCATTTGACAAGTTACGACCTTTCAGACGATACCAATTTGTTCAACGACGCCAGCATATAATGGAGTCGGTGAGCTTGGTCGCTGCGTACGCTTACCGCTTGGACGATCGTTTTGGCCCTGACGCTTTCAGACAATCTTCGATTCTTCTGAGTATGCCCAAAATAGCTTCCTTCCCCTAGAGCAGCTGCAATCTCTTCGCCTTCAAAGGAAGTCCGATAGAGTTCGACTTCGCCTGAAGTAATCAAGTACGCATATCTGCCAATGGAATTTTGCGAAAGTATGATCTCTCCCGGTTGAAATACGTGATGGTTAATTTCATAATCATCCGAATCGTTCACGCTCATTTCTACAATATCTCGTCCCACGAGGGGCCAAATCAGCCAATCCGCCACTAATCGCAGCTTTCGATCCCAAGTGGGAATGTAATAAATCAGCATGAGCCGCCAGATTAACCAACAGAGCAACCCTGTAAATTCGATACCCCTCATCTCGCCTACGGCTGTCCGTCTGCCGATCGATACGGCCTGACCGAGACCTCGATAGGTAAAAGGCTGTGCAGGTTGATCTGCCATTACACGAAGGATGTTCTGGCTAATGTGGGTGCCTTCTTGTAACGCATAAATACCAACCGGAGGACAGATTCCTCCGAGCGGATGAGGGACGGCCGCACAGTCCCCTCCGGCCCATACGTTTGAATATCCGGGAATCCGAAGGTCGGTGTTCGTTTCGATCCTGCCGCTTGTATGCCTCGGCAAAGCTAATGTATCCAGAATGGGGGCAGGCTTGGTTCCAACAGCGCTGATGATCGTTCTTGCAGGTACCCTGACCCCGTTGGAAAGGCCTACTTCATTCGGAGTCGCCCAACTAACCCTTGTATCGGTCATGATTTCCACGCCTAATTTCTTCAAATGTTTTGTGGCAAATTGAACCAGACGAGGATAACCTTCTCCATATCCTGCTGCCCCTGTTCCTTGATAAAGCTCGGGCAAAATGTGAGGGCCGGGATGAATCAAAACCACACGGCACTCCTCTTTGCGAATATTTGGGTATTCCTTGTTGGTCAACAGATGAATAAAATCGGCCAGTTCACCCGCCACCTCTGTCCCCGCGTATCCTCCTCCCGCCACAAAGAATGTAAGCAGGCGCTTCCGCTCTAGCGGATCAGTTTCGATATCGGCAAGCTCGAACATGGTTAAAATATGGTTTTTCAGGCGGAAACAGTCATCATACGTTTTTAATTTAAACGCATGCTCTGCGAGGCCGGGATATGAAGTCAGATTATCGACGGAGCCGAGTCCGAAAATCACGTGGTCATACTCAAGTTCAAAAGTCTTTCCATCCAAGTGGCGGCTCGTCACTACTTTTTGTTGTACAAGATCGATGGATTCAATTTCTCCGACATGTATTTTGGCCGGGGAAAAGATACGCCGCACAGGGCTTAATATTTGGCCGGGCTGAATGCGCCCCGTCATCATTTCGGATACAAACCCGTGGAATACGTGGTAATTCTCCCGGCTCACGACCGTGACTTCCACTTCTCCTGCTGCGATCGCTTTTCGTAAGGATCGGGTTGCAGTGATGGCCAAATAGCCTCCGCC
>JAGVBM010000306.1 GCA_020059765.1 Bacillota bacterium | reverse complement strand
GCAACCGATTCGGGGATTGACGTGGTGGTGGCCTCCAGCGCAACACCCGATGTATTGCTGCGCATTGCAATCGGGGAAGCTGTGGGTACGCGGTTTCATGCAAAGTCCCGCTTAAACAGCAAAAAATCCTGGATCGCTTTCGGCACTCGCGCAGAAGGAAGGCTGATCATCGATTCGGGCGCGGTGCGTGCCCTTGTCGATCGGGCAGGCAGTTTGCTGCTGCCGGGGATTGTTGAAGTGCTAGGCGATTTTCAAGAAGGATCGATTGTGGACCTGGCATCGGAGGATGGGGTTGTCATTGGCAAGGGGGCGGCCAGTTTTTCCGGCCGGGACCTGCGGCTGTTGCTGGAACGTCGACAAGCAGGGGAACGGCTGCACAATATCCATGAGGTGATCCACCGGGATGCGATGGTACTTTACACTCAGGAGGGGAGCTTGCAATGAACGGAGAGGAACGGTTTACAGATTTGCCCGAAGATTTGCAGGAGGCGGTTTTGCAGAAAGCGCGGGCGGGTAAGCGGGCCGCCCGCAGTTTGGGAATCCTGACGACGGATGATAAAAACGAGGCGCTGTCAGCCATGGCCGACTCCCTTTGGCAGCAGCGGGATGCGATTCTGGCAGCTAACCGGCAGGATATTCTGCAGGCGCGGGAAAGCGGGATTCCGGAAGCAAAAATTGACCGGCTGCTGCTCAACGAAAAACGCCTGCAGGATATGACGGAAGGCTTGCGGCAAATCATCGCCCTGCCCGATCCGATCGGCGAGACGCTGGAAACGATCCGCCGTCCGGACGGATTGGCTATCGAAAAGGTGCGGGTGCCTTTCGGCGTGATCGCCATGGTCTATGAATCCCGCCCGAATGTGACGGTTGACGCGGCGGGACTTGCCTTGAAAACCGGCAACGCGGTGCTGCTGCGGGGCGGCAAGGAAGCGCTGCAATCCAATCGGGCTTTGGTGGCGGCGCTGCAAGCGGGACTGCAACAGACCCGGGTTCCTCAGGAATCGATCCAGTTGATCGACCGGACCGAGCGGGAAACGGTCGACCTGTTGATTCGGGCGAAGGGGCTGGTGGATTTGGCGATTCCCCGCGGCGGCGCCGGGCTGATCCAACGGGTGGTCGAAAATGCGCTGGTGCCGGTGATCGAGACCGGGGTCGGCAACTGCCATGTGTATGTGGATGAAACGGCCGATTTTGCTATGGCGATACAGATCGTCTTGAATTCCAAGACCCAGCGTCCGTCGGTTTGCAACGCGACGGAAACGCTGCTGGTGCATGAGGGGATTGCCGATGATTTCTTGTCCGGCATGGTGCGCGCATTGGCAGACAAAGGCGTCGAGATTCGCGGCTGCCGGCGGACGAGGGAGATCGTTGAACGGATTGATGCTCGTGTGCGGGCTGCCACCGAGGAAGATTGGGCCACCGAATTTCTGGATTTGATCCTTGCAGTGAAAGTCGTGCCCGACGTGGAGGCGGCCATCGAACATATCGACCGGTACGGGACGAAACATTCGGAGGCAATCGTGACGGAAAATCGGCAGGCCGCCGACAGGTTCCTCGCGCAAGTGGATGCGGCGGCGGTGTATCACAATGCCTCCACCCGTTTTACTGACGGTTTCGAGTTTGGATTTGGGGCGGAAATCGGCATTTCCACGCAAAAATTACACGCCCGTGGGCCGATGGGGCTGCGGGAATTGACCAGTTACAAATATATGATTCGCGGGACGGGACAGATTCGAGAGTAAGCGGTTCAAAAATAGCTGAGATTAGGAGAGATGAACGATGGGAGCAACGATTCTGCAAGGCAAAACCATCTTGCTGCTGGGAGCGGGTTCGATTGCGGAAGCGATGATCCGCGGATTGACAGAGGCGGACGCGGTGGACGCCGATCAAATCTACGTGACCAACAAAAGCAACGAAGAACGCTTGCAATTCCTGCAGGACCGATACGGAGTGAAGACGCTTCGCAATTTGGATGACGAGCAGGGGATTGCGATTTTGCAAGGGGCGGATGTAGTGTTGTTGGCATCAAAGCCGCATGACATCCCGCGTGTCTTGGAAAGAATCAGGGGAACAATCGGCAGCCCGGTCGTGCTGTCGGTTGCGGCCGGCATTCCCATCGAGTTGATGGAAAGGATTCTTGGCAGCTCCGTTCAGGTGGTGCGTGCGATGCCGAATACTTCCTGCGCCGTATTGTCGTCCGCAACGGCCGTATCTTATGGCCGATACTGCACGCCGGAAGCCAAGCAACTGGCGGAAGCAATATTGTCGATGTTGGGAACGGTGTCTGTCGTGGAAGAGCACCTGATGGACGCGGTCACCGGGGTATCGGGCAGCGGACCGGCCTATTTTTACTATATGGTGGAAGCGATGCAGCAAGCGGCGGAAACTTTGGGACTGCCGCCGGAAACGGCACGCACCTTGATTTTGCAAACCTTGTTCGGGGCGGGGAAAATGATGCAGGAAACCGGACTGGATGCGCGGGAATTGCGGCGCCAGGTGACATCGCCCAACGGTACGACGATGGCGGGGATTCGCGTATTTGAAGAGGCGCATTTTAAAGAACTGGTCGAACAGGTAATTGCTCGGGCTGCCGAACGCAGCCGCGAATTGGGGGAACAGCAAGCTTCGATCGCAGAATAAGTGTTATCCGCATAAGAAGTAAATCAGTGTAAGACCAGTCTAAGACCTCTTTCTCGCGAAAGAGGTCTGCTTATGGCTCAGGTCGGTTACCGGGGAATGTTAAACATTTCCGGAATGGTTACAAATTGCATTCCGTCTTTTTTCAATTTGGTGATAATCTGATCCAACGCCTGGACGCCCCCCGACAGATCTTGATTCCAGTTGCCGCCGCTATGGAACAGAACGATCGAGCCGGGATGAACGTTGCCAAGCACGTTTCGTTCGACTTCATCAGCCGGAAGTTGCCGCCAATCCAGCGAATCCACCGACCAGCCGATGACACGGTAATTCATTCTTCCCAATTCCTTGACCAACTCTTCATTCAGATTTCCGTAAGGCGCGCGGAACAAATGACTGCGGTGGCCAACTGTACCTTGCAATACTTTCTCCGTTTCATTGACCTGCCAACGCATATTGTCGAGATTGCCCTTGGTCAAATTCGGATGCCAAAACGTATGATTACCGATTGCATGTCCTTCCCGTTCAATTCGTCTGGTAATATCAGGCAGCGCTTTTGCCCGAGCCCCCATTAAAAAAAATGTTCCTTTGACCTTGTGCTTTTTCAGTACGTCAAGAATCCTTGCAGTAAACCGCCGATCCGGTCCGTCGTCCCATGTCAGGGCCACTTGATTGCTTTTGGTGCCTGCATTCAAGTAGAGAATACGCGGGTATCTCCGCTGCAAGATATAGTTGGATACGGGGTGCGCTTCTCTTTCTGTGGACTCCGGTCCGTCTGCCAACTGCGGCAAATCCCGTTCTTGCGTATCATGAGTGATACCCTGTGCCGTAAAGGGTGGAGACGATTGGGGAATTCGGTTGTCTCTCGGCATCGGTTGTGCGGCCGGTCGGCATGAGACCACAAATACAAGCGGCAACACACTTATAAACCATAACACGTATCGTTTCATAAGGATCCTCCAATCAAGAATGAAATCGCTCCCTGTTAGTTTGTCCGAAACGGGGAAGTTCTCATGTAACCTTTTTTATTTCTGACGAATATGACTGTAGGTGACATGTAATGAGGGGGAATATACGTGGAACAGGGGAAAGGGAGTTTGCTGCAGCTTGCGGCCAAACCGCTGCCGGAACGGACACTGCGTTTGAGCGGGATTTCTCCGAGAACGATGAAGGAACATTACAAACTGTACGAAGGATATGTAAAAAAGGTCAATGAAGTGAGAAGCAAAATGACCGGGGTTGACCGGAACGCGGCAAATCCCACCTACAGTGAATACAGGGCGTTAAAGCGGGGCGAAACATTCGCATTGAATGCGGTGAAACTGCATGAGCTGTATTTTGCACAGCTTGGCGGAAAAGGTGGGATCCCGACGGGACGGATTGCTGAATTGTTGCAGCGCGACTTCGGTTCCTTTGAAAATTGGCTGGCTGAGTTTAAAGCGGCAGGCAAGTCGGCAAGAGGGTGGGCCATTTTGGCCTACGACCAGAATTACGGACATTTGTTCAATTTTATTACCGATTCCCAACATGACGGAAACGTTTTGCAAGCCTCGCTGATTCTGCCGATGGACGTCTATGAACATTCCTATTTTATTGATTATGGAACTGAACGGGCGAAGTATATCGACGCGTTCTTCGACAACTTGGACTGGTCTGTCGTCAATCGCCGGATTCATGAGAGCGCACCGAGACGCCCGATCTTGCAATTATTCTCACGTTAATGGGATTTTGCAAATTCACAAAAATTTTCATCTGTTGGCATCAATTATAGGTTGAGTTTTCAAGACTGTCGGGTATAATGATAATCACAGAGAGCGCTATGAAAGCTGTCCTGCGATGTTCGTCAGAGCGGTATATTGTTTGAACCTATACATGTTTTCGGGGAGACGGAACTCGCAGCGGATGTCATGCCCACCTCCTTCGGGACGATGGGAAGGCAGCAAGCTGTGAAGGGTCACCCACCTGCTGAGGCGGGTTCGAAAACATTACGGCTCAACGGCATAGGCGGGGTACATATTCATATAAAGACGGGAAACGGTTTACATGGGTAGACCGTTTTTTTATTGGTCAAATTTCCATTTTTTGTTGGCATAGCGGGACTTCCTTGTGAAGAAACTATTTCTCGGAGTTTCAGTCCAAAAACAATCAAGGAGGACTCGCCAGTGAATCAGTTCATCATTCAGGATGTCCGGCAGATTCGTTCGATTTGTCAACAGCTTGCACAAAACGAACGGCAAAACGCGCAGATGCTGTGGCAGCAAGCAGGCATGCAGCAAATCGCTCAACGTGAAACGTTTGCTTCGCAACAACTTCAGCACTGTGTCGATTTGTGCAACAGAATCGAACAATCCGTTAATCAAACGATTAGCCAAACGATGCCCCAACCAGGGTATGCAGGAACGTTTGCCAACTATGTTCCCAGCGCAACCGGAATTTCCTATTTTCCTGCTCTGAACCAAGTGATGCAGGCTGACCGTCAACCGCAGCAGCAAGCACAGCAACCGCAGCCAACTTATGGGGCGGGTTATGGGGCTGCCTTCGGCGGAGGCTATAGTTCCGGCGCATTGCAACAAGTGATGCAGGCTGACCGTCAACCGCAACAGCAAGCACAGCAACCGCAGCCAACTTATGGGGCGGGTTATGGGGCTGCCTTCGGCGGAGGCTACAGTTCCCGCGCATTGAACCAGGTGATGCAGG
>JAGVBM010000081.1 GCA_020059765.1 Bacillota bacterium | reverse complement strand
TTGACACCTTTACCGATGAATCCGTTTGTTTCTGCTCCTCCAGTCGATTCACATCCTCATTCGCTTCAGTTCCAATTTCCGCATTACGGGTACACAAATTCGTATAG
The DNA here is from genome assembly GCA_020059765.1 of Bacillota bacterium. Classification (GTDB taxonomy): domain Bacteria; phylum Bacillota; class Bacilli; order Tumebacillales; family Effusibacillaceae; genus Effusibacillus. The sequence goes on along the minus strand of JAGVBM010000081.1, from coordinate 2,450 downwards.
AACTCCCCCTGCTTTTCCCGTACGTAAACGAGATAGTCCTTTCCTTCTTTAAATTCGTATCCGCAGGAAGCTTCACTGCCTGCGGTGAATACTTTTATTTGCTGCATCGGACTGCCTTTATACAAGGTTTTGATTTCAAAAACGACGGTTGTCGCTTTATCAATGTCATCATGAATCGTAATTCGGTTGTGCTTTACGTTGACAACTTTTCCTGTAAATACTGCGTTTGCCTTATCGAATGCGTCTTCGAAACTTTGCCCTACACAATTGCATGCTTCCGCTGTATCCGCTATCGATACCAACAGGGCCATGATTACTAAAAGAACGATGGTTCCAAACTGTCTCATCCGGTGTCTCCTTTTTGCCTATTCTTATAGAAAAAGACGGTGATAATTGTACGAAGGTTACAAAAAGAACCCCTGAAAAACAAGGGTTCCTCCGTGCTTGGGATGTTACTCAAAGCTTGGGGCGTTACTCAAAACGCATTCCCTAGAAAGGCAAATCATCATCGGAAATATCAATCGGCCGTCCGTCATCAACAAATGGATCGTCATCCATTCCGCCTCCCTGGCGGTTGTTGTTGTTTCCGGAACCGGAACCGGCGGCTCCTTGTTTGTATCCGGAGGATTCGAATCCGCCGCTTGACGTGTTGTCACCACGGTCGAGGAAACGAACGTTGTCGGCGACCACTTCCGCTACACGCACCCGCTGTCCTTCCCGATTTTCATACGAGCGAATCTGCAAACGGCCTTCCACTGCCGCCAGACGCCCTTTTTTCAGATATTGGGCGGACAGCTCACCCAATTTGTTCCAAACCACAATGTTGATAAAATCGGTCTCCCGTTCCCCGTTTTGATTGGCACGGGGACGATCCACCGCCAACGCGAAGGAAGCGACCGCCGTTCCGTTCGGCGTATACCGCAATTCCGGGTCGGCCGTCAAGCGCCCAATCAGGATAATCCGGTTTAACATTCCGAAATTCCTCCAATTCATATTCTTTCTATCAGTCTATCATCTCACGCATGTTTTGTCACAAAGACAGGACTTGTTGTCAGACTGTTACGAAAAAATTATACGATGAAATTGTTTTACATGCAACTGGACAATTACAAAACAAGGCCGCTTCCGGTCGTTTGCCGGAAATGGCCCCCTGTTCCTTGATTATACATTGAAGCGGAAATGCATGGTGTCCCCGTCCTGCACCACATATTCTTTTCCTTCCAACCGCAGCAACCCTTGTTCTTTCGCCGCATTCATCGAACCGGCTTTGATCAGGTCCCCGTAGCCGACAACCTCCGCCCGGATAAACCCTTTTTCAAAATCGGAATGGATGACCCCCGCCGCGCCCGGTGCCTTGGTGCCCCTTCGAACCGTCCAGGCCCGCACTTCCTTCTCGCCTGCTGTAAAATACGTAATCAGTCCCAGCAGCTTGTACGCCGCCTTGATCAACCGATCCAGCCCCGACTCTGCAAGCCCCAGTTCTTGCAGGAACAACTCCTTGTCTTCGCCTTCCAGTTCCGCAATTTCCGATTCAACTTTTGCCGAGATGATCACCACTTCCGCGCCTTCTTCGGCCGCGTACTGCTTTACCGCTTGCACATACGGGTTGTCCTCGCCGTTTGCCACTTCGTCTTCCGCCACGTTGGCCACATACAAGACCGGCTTGCCGGTCAACAGATGAAGGTCGCGAATCAACACTTGCTCTTCCTCATCCAGGGAAACGGACCGCGCCGGTTTCCCATTTTCAAAAGCGGCCTTCAACCGTTCCAACACATCGACTTCTTGCTGTGCTTTCTTGTCGCCGCCCTTCAAGCCTTTGCGCGCCCGCTCGATCCGCCGCTCCACGGTTTCCATATCCGCAAACACCAGTTCCAGGTTAATGGTTTCGATGTCCGACAAGGGGTCCACCTTGCCTGCCACGTGGGTAATATTGGAATCCTCAAAACAGCGAACCACATGGGCGATCGCGTTCACTTCACGAATGTGGGACAAAAATTTGTTGCCGAGTCCCTCCCCCCGGCTTGCACCCTTGACCAATCCGGCAATATCGACAAACTCGAATGCGGTCGGCAAGATGCGCTGGGGATGCACGATGTCAGCCAACTTTTGCAGCCTTTCATCCGGCACTTCCACGACCCCAACGTTCGGATCAATCGTACAGAACGGGTAATTGGCCGCTTCCGCCCCCGCCTTCGTAATCGCATTAAACAAGGTAGACTTTCCGACATTCGGCAGTCCGACAATTCCACAAGTCAACGCCATCTATGGCACCTCCAACATTCCAAACCAAAGTCACACTTTTACCATTATATCAAAACAAAAGAGACGCGCCAGTACGTCCCGAAAACTTGATTATGCGATAGAAAAAGAGGCTGATGGTCAGCCTCTTTCGTTCCAACATTTGATTAATGGGTTGTCATCAAATCTTTTTTGCGTCCTCGCGCCATCTT
>JAGVBM010000346.1 GCA_020059765.1 Bacillota bacterium | reverse complement strand
TATTGAACACGGCGGAGCGAACGAACTGCGCATTACGCTGATGCCGGAAGGGCTGGGAGAAGTCCAGGTCAGAATTCAGGGCGAAAACGGCCAAGTTTCTCTGATGATTTCGGCCGACACTGCGCATGCCCGATCCCTGCTGGACGGCAGCATCAATCTGCTCCGTCAGCAATTGGAAGCGCAAGGTGTGCCGGTGAATCGGGTGGAAGTCACCCCTTCCTCGACAACCGGATCCATGGCAATGAACCAAGGGATGCTGACGGGACAAAACCGACAGCGGCAAGATTCTCATTCCCATCACTCCCGCAATCCGCAACAGGCGAATGAATTGTCGCGGATTGAGGATTCCGGTTTCTATCAAACTGTTTTAGGAACGTCAATCGGTCAAATTGATATTACCGCATAAGAGGTGTGAGGCATGGCAAATGTGGCAAATGCAACTGCGGTTGGCTATAACTCCGTAAATTTTGCAAACTCCGGGAATTTGACCGGCGGTCAAGAATTGGGGAAAGACGCATTTCTGAAAATCTTGGTCACCCAATTGCAATATCAAGATCCGCTGCAACCGATGAATGACCGGGAGTTTATCTCGCAAATGGCGCAGTTCAGTTCGTTGGAACAAATGGCCAATGTGGCTGCCAATCTGGAACGGTTGGAAAAAGTGAACGCATTGGGACTTGCCTATGATTTGATCGGTGCGACCGTACGTTTTAAAAACGCGGACGGATCTGAAGCGGAGGGTAATGTTAACGGTACAGAAATGAAGGATGGAATCATGCGGGTGAAGGTGGGGAATCAAACGGTTGACCTGGCAAACATTGTCGCGGTCACGAAATGAGGTGAACCTGTATGAGCCAAGAATGGATGTTTGGGGTGCGGCAGCCGCTTCCCGTAAAAGGGTACCCGGTCCATTCGAACGGAAAACAAGCGGAACGCAGCGGAGCATTCCAAGCGGAACTGAACAAACAGCTGAGACAGACAGAGGTAATCGTTTCCCAGCATGCAAAACAGCGTCTGGAAAAACGGCACATCCGATTGGATGACTCAGAGCTTCAACGTATCGGGGACGCGATAGATCGGGTGGCTGCCAAAGGCGGCAAAGAATCACTGATCTTGTACAAAGATACCGCCTTTGTCGTCAATGTAAAAAATCGGACCATCATTACGGCGGTGGATTCACAATCGATGCGGGAAAATGTGTTTACCAATATTGACAGCGCATTAATACTGTAGGACCGGCCCACAGGTTGGAGGTTCCGGAACGCCGACTGACTGACGCGTTCCCTATCACTAAGGAGGCGAATTTGAATGCTTCGTGCAATGTATTCGGGTATTGCAGGCATGAGAGGATTTCAGACCAAACTTGACGTCATCGGCAACAATATTGCCAATGTGAATACTGCCGGCTTTAAGGCAGGACGTGTCATGTTCAAAGACATCTTGAGCCAGACAGTGGGAGGTGCGGCTGCGCCGTCCGATACGCTGGGCGGCATTAACCCCAAACAAATTGGGCTTGGCAGCGCTATTTCATCAATTGACACCATTCATACGCAGGGAAGTGCACAAACGACCAACGTACCCACCGACTTGATGATTGACGGAGACGGTTTCTTCGTCGTAACGAAAGACGGCCAAAACTATTATACGCGTTCCGGCAACTTCAAAATCGATGCGAACGGAACGCTGGTCGCTCCAAACGGGATGCAGGTGCTGTCGGATGCGGGAACCATCACAATCCCGGCTGATGCCCAAGCGTATACCATTGACAACAAGGGTGGTGTAACGATTGTCAATGCGGACGGCACGCAGGAACTGATCGGAACGATTCAAACAGCAGCCTTTGCGAATCCGGGCGGCTTGGCCAAAGCGGGAGACAACTTGTACGCGGAAACGCAAAACTCGGGTACGGCTCAGATTGATCTGCCCGGAATACCTGGACACGGCTTGATGATGGTGGGTGTCCTGGAAATGTCCAATGTCGACTTGACAAATGAATTTGCCGAAATGATTGTGGCGCAACGCGGATTCCAAGCCAATTCGCGAATCATAACCACCTCCGACGAGATTTTGCAGGAAGTCGTCAATTTGAAACGATAATGAGCGTTCCGCGAAAGCAAACATGCGTCTGTTCGCATAATCCTGGCCGATAAACGGTTTGTTTTCGCGGATTCCCAATGCTTGTCATGCGATGGCTGGATGTCTTTCGAACAAGGAGGAAGAGGCATGATCAAAGTTACCCGATTTAACGGAACTGAATTGTATCTGAATGCGACCTTGATCGAAATGGTGGAGGCCACGCCCGATTCGGTGATCACGTTGGTAAACGGGAAGAAAGTGGTTATCAAAGAATCGGTTGCTGATATCAACCAACTGATCGCGGATTATTACCGATCAATCGGTTTGATCGGTTTGCAAGTCCGACAGAACGCGGGGGAATAAACATGTTTCAAAACAAATTGTTCAACTTTGCGTTAATCATGATTATTTCGATTGCCATGCTTGGGGTCGTTGCGATTGTCGGTTTTCAATATTTCGGCAAATCTTCCGAAGCAGCCAAGACTGCTGCCGCCCCGACCGCCGAGAAACTGGCGGAAAGTCAATTTGTGGTGGAGAAAATCACCACCAATTTGTCCGGTTCCAGTTTGATACAACTCGGTGTTACGCTGCAGATGGATTCAAACAAGGCAGTGGGAGAAATCGGACTTCGCAAAGTGCAGGTGAAGAATACGATCAATGAAATTCTGCATTCCACGACTGCGATAGATATTCAGAAAGATGCAGGATATAAGCAGTTGGAAGCAAAAATTATTGAAGGTATCAATAAATACATGCAACACGGCAAGGTCGTCGATGTGTATGTGACCGATATTGTCGTGCAGTAAATCGCTGCAATAGACAGGCAAGGGGGTGACTCCGATGGCAGAAGTGCTTTCCCAAAATGAAATTGATGCTCTGTTGTCCGCACTTTCATCCGGGGAACTGACAGCCGAAGAGATTCGAAAAGAAGAAACGGACCGTAAAGTCAAAACCTATGATTTTAAGCGTGCGATGCGTTTCTCAAAGGATCAGATCCGCAGTCTCAGCCGGATTTTTGAAAATTTCTCCCGTCTGCTGACAACTTATTTTTCAGCCAATTTAAGAACGTATGTGCAGATTCAGGTGATCTCCGTCGAACAGTTGCCCTACGAGGAATTTATCCGTTCCATTCCGAAAGTCACCATTTTGAACATTTTCGGTGTGCAGCCGTTAGACGGCAAGTTTGTGATGGAAGTCAATCCGAACATTGCGTACGCGATGTTGGATCGCTTGTTGGGCGGACATGGCCACGGTCAGGACGTGGTCAGATCTCTGACGGAAATTGAAAACAGAGTCATGATGCGGATGTTCAGCAGGGCACTTGAATATTTCGGAGATGCTTGGAAAGGCGTTGCGGACCTTGATCCGGAAATGGACATGATGGAAGTCAATCCACAATTCATGCAGCTCGTTTCCCCGAATGAAACGGTTGCGGTTGTGTCCCTGTCTTCCAAAATCGGAGAGACATCCGGGATGATCAACGTATGCATGCCGCACGTGGTGCTTGAACCGATTATGCCAAAACTGTCGGCCCATTATTGGATGAACATCAAGAAACCGCGTGAGAACTCCGATGATCTGCAAGCCATTCAGAAGTCGCTGCAGTATGCGTCCTTGCCCATTTCGGTTGAGTTAGGCTTCTCGTCGATAACGGTGGAAGAGTTTTTGCAGTTGACGGTTGGCGATGTAATCAAACTTGAGCAGGAGATCGATCAGCATTTGCCAATCAAAGTGGGAAACGCAAGGAAGTATGTCGGACAGCCGGGCGTAAGCCGTGGGCGAATCGCCGTGCAAGTCACAGAAGTACTTGAGGAAGGGGTGAAGGAAGATGACGAAGGACTTCCTATCACAAGATGAAATTGATGCGCTCCTTCGACAAGGAGTCGTGGAGAGCAATGAGGATAATACCGGTCAGCATCCGGAAGAAGAGTTGAGCGATTTTGAACGGGATGCATTGGGTGAAATCGGCAATATTTCGTTGGGAACGGCGGCGACCGCCCTTTCCACATTGCTGCGGCAAAAGGTGGAAATCACCACTCCTTCCGTTTCCCTGGTTCGCAGATCCAATCTGCAGAATGATTTGCCGCTGCCGCATGTTGTCATCAAAGTCGATTACACCGACGGATTCGTAGGGGCAAACGTGCTCGCCATTCAAGTGCGGGACGCGCAGGTGATCGCCGACCTGATGCTGGGCGGAGATGGAAACGTGACGTCTGAGGAATTGAATGAACTGCACATGAGTGCCGTTGCAGAAGCGATGAACCAGATGATGGGATCTGCCGCAACTTCGATGTCGACTATTTTTAACATGATGGTCAATATCACGCCGCCGGCAGTCAGTGTATTAACCCTTGACGAGAGTCATGCCCTTGACCTGTTTCCATCCGATGAAATATTGGTCAAAATCTCCTTCCGTCTGTTGGTCGGAAATTTGATCGATTCCAATATGATGCAGCTTGTCCCGATCAGTTTCGCCAAAACCATGTTAGCCAAGTTAACGGGTTACGATAACACCGGCAAAGAAACGCCCGCGCCGTCGCAAGCCGGTTCCAGCGGCGGAACTTCTGCAAGTCAACCGACTCCTGCCCCCGCGTATCAACAGCCGACAGCGGACGTGCAGGCGCCTGCTTATCAAACGCCGCCGACGCAACCGCAACCAACGGCATACGGGATGCCCCCTGTCCATCCGCAAGCCGGATATGGCACACCGTCCATGCAGCAACCGCCGCAAAACGGCTATGGCATGATGGGCGGAGGGGCTCCGCATCCGGGTCATAACATGCAACCTGCCTATCATCAGCCTTCCGGTTACGGAATGCCCAACACATATGGAACTGCAGCTCCGGTTCACGTTCAGCCCGCGCAGTTCGGATCGTTCTCCGCGGCCGATCCGTCTGTCGGTTCCAGCGGAAATATGAATCTGCTGCTGGATATTCCACTGCAGGTCACAGTCGAACTGGGGCGTACCCGCAAGCAGATTCGCGACATCCTGGAGCTTGGTCCCGGCGCGATTATCGAATTGGACAAACTGGCCGGAGAACCGGTGGACATCCTGGTAAACAACAAATTGGTTGCCAAAGGGGAAGTTGTTGTCATTGATGAAAACTTTGGCGTACGTGTGACAGACATCCTTTCGCCTGCCGAACGCATTGCCAAACTTCAATAATTAGAGGGGGATTCATAACATGGCAAAGATTTTGATTGTGGATGACGCAGCATTTATGCGAATGATGATCAAGGAAATTCTGACGAAGAACGGCTTCGAAGTGATCGGCGAAGCGCAAGACGGAAAAGAAGCGGTTACCAAATACAAAGAACTGCAGCCGGATCTTGTGACGCTGGACATCACGATGCCGGAGATGGACGGCCTTGGAGCGCTGAAAGAGATTCGATCCTATGACCCGAACGCGAAAGTGATCATGTGTTCGGCGATGGGGCAACAGGCGATGGTGATCGACGCGATTCAGGCAGGCGCGAAAGATTTTATCGTCAAGCCGTTCCAAGCAGATCGTGTTCTGGAAGCGATTAAAAAGACGATTGGCTGAAATGGCAACAAGGGGGCGTAAATAGGTGAGGTTCTTGAGCCTTGGCGAATCGGTTGAGGATATGATCAAACGGGGCGATCCGCAGACGGATACGCAAGTTCCCGTTTCCGACCTGGGCTCCGGCAACGGTTGGTCCTTGTTGGTTGGCCTGTTCGAACTGCTATTGATCATCGGTTTGATCGCAGCTGTCGTCTATTTGTTTATCAAGTTTTTGGCTGTTCGATCCAACGTCGGCAGACATCACCCGCTGATGCAAACCCTCTCTGTTCATCCGCTTGCGGCAAATCGCACAATTCAAATGATTTCATTGGAAGACCGGATTTACGTGGTGGGGGTAGGGGAAGATGTTACTTTGATCGATGTGATTGCCGAAGAAGAAACGGTAGAACGGATTCGCAGCCAGTCCACCGTCCTGTCTGCCCGAGATTTGCCTGATTGGATGAGCAAATGGCTGCCGATTCAGACTAAGCCCGGGCAAGAGGAAGAACCCGCCCCGTTTTTCGAAACGCTGCAATCGAAACTGAATCAAATGAAAGATCAACGAAAAAAGATTCAAGAATGGGATACGGATGAGAAATGACGAACAAACTGCTGATTCTTTTGACGATTGGATTCCTGCTTTTTCCTGCGGGACTGGTGCATGCGGAAGGGGTCGGGATTCCGGGCATCAATTTGGATCTGAACACATCCGATAACCCGGCCGACGTGGCGACCAGCATCCAGATTATATTACTGTTGACCGTTTTGTCGCTGGCTCCCGGAATTTTGATATTAATGACATCCTTTACGCGCATTATCGTCGTCTTCTCGTTTGTTCGAAACGCTCTATCCATTCAACAAATGCCGCCAAATCAAGTGCTGATCGGACTGGCCCTGTTTATGACGTTGTTCATCATGACTCCGACATTGAGCCAAGTAAATGAAACGGCACTGCAACCCTATATGGCCGGTCAATTGACGCAGACTCAAGCGTTGGAGAAGGCTGCGATTCCGTTTAAGCATTTTATGGCCAAACAAACGAGGGAGAAGGATTTGCTGTTGTTCATCGAATATCGCAAAAGTCCGATTCCGAAAACTGTGGAAGAAATTCCGCTGTCCACATTGGTTCCGGCGTATGCCATCAGTGAATTGAAGACAGCCTTTCAGATCGGTTTTATGATTTTTATTCCGTTTTTGATTATCGATTTAGTGGTCTCGACCACACTGATGTCGATGGGAATGATGATGCTGCCGCCGGTCATGATTTCCCTCCCGTTTAAGATTTTGTTGTTTGTGATGGTGGACGGTTGGTATCTGATCGTCAAGTCGTTGTTGCAGGGTTATCAATAGGAGTGGGGTTGTTAAATGGGAACTAATTTTGTCATTCAGTTAGGCCAACAAGCGCTCTGGACAACTCTAAAGATATCGGCACCCATTCTGATTTTGGGTTTGGTAGTCGGACTGATCGTCAGCGTTTTGCAAGCGACCACCCAGATACAGGAACAATCGTTGTCCTTTATCCCAAAGATCTTGGCGGTAGTTGTTGCGCTGGCCGTCTTCGGACCGTGGATGCTGACTGTTATGCTGGATTTTACAAATGGCATCATGGGTAATTTAATGCAGTTTGTCAGATAGGCGGAGGTTTCCTTGGATTTTGCTGTTCCTCTCGAACAAATCGCAAAATTGTTGTTGATGGCCGTCCGAATCAGCGGCATGTTTCTGATTGCTCCAATCTTCGGAATGCGTGGCGTGCCGGTCCATTTCAAAATCGGTTTGGCCTTCTTCATGGGCCTGATCGCGTTGCCCGGTGTTCCCTCCGTGCAGGAATGGAGTGCGATATTCGGAAGTCCTATCTGGTTATTGCTGATGGTCGTCAAAGAGCTGGCAGTCGGTCTTGTCATCGGCTATACCGCAACGCTCGTATTTTCGGCCATTCAGGTTGCCGGACAATTTATCGATTTGCAAATCGGGTTTTCCATTGTCAATGTGATGGATCCGCAAACCGGGTTTCATATGCCGATTATCGGCAGTTTTAAAAATTTGCTGGCCCTCTTGCTGTTTTTGGGAATTGATGGCCACTACGGACTCATAACTGCAATTATGCAGAGTTTTCAGTTTGTACCGCTGGGAGGATTTACTTTTACAGAGGGGTTGCTAGAATTTTTCTTCAAGTCGTTTTCCGTCATGTTCCTTTTGGCTTTAAAAATCAGCATGCCGGTGGTTGCCGCCCTGTTTTTGGCCGATGTAGGTTTTGCGATCATGGCCCGCACCGTCCCGCAAATGAACATTTTTGTGGTGGGGTTGCCGGTCAAGCTCCTGTTGGGATTTTTCATGTTGATCCTGACGATGCCCTTCCTGGTGTATTTTTTCCAGGATCTGTTCTTCCTGATGTTTCGACAGGTTGATGCTTTGCTGCAATTATTGGGGGGGCGCCTATGATTCAATGGAATCTGCAACAGTTTGCCGGCGAAAAAACAGAGAAGCCTACCCCGCAAAAGCTGCTGGAAGCAAGACGAAAGGGGCAGGTTGCCAAGAGTCCGGAACTCGCTTCGGCGATGGTTGTTTTAGGTGCCGTGCTGACGATGAAACTGTTGGCCGGATTTTATATAGATAATCTGATCCATTACATGCAAGTCGGTTTTTCGCAAAATCTGTCACTTTCCTTGACGGATGGCAATGCACGAAACTTGTTTATGTCAGTGCTGCTGTTTGCCGCAAAAATATCCCTGCCGGTTGTCGGAGTGGTGTTCGTTGTCGGATTTGCGGCCAGTTGGCTGCAGGTCGGCGGGATTTTTACCGTTGAGCCGATCACCCCGAAATTGGAAAAATTAAATCCGATCACCGGATTCAAGCGCATCTTCTCGCAGCGAACTCTGGTCGAATTGATCAAATCGCTGATCAAGATTACGATGATCGGTTATCTCGTGTACAACGAGATTATCGGCGAATTGGGCCGCATGTCCGACTTGATCCGGATGGAAACGGCGGGCATCATGGCGACAATCGGCGATATTGCCTACGCGGTTCTCTGGAAGTCGGCGCTGCTCCTGTTGCTATTGGCGCTCTTCGATACCCTCTATCAACGCTATGATCATGAGAAAAGTCTGCGCATGAGCAAAGAGGAGATCAAAGAGGAGTACAAAAGGACGGAAGGGAACCCGACCATCAAAGGAAAAATCAAGGAACGCCAACGGGCAATGGCGATGCGGCGCATGATGCAGGAGGTGCCGAAGGCGGACGTAATCATTACCAACCCGACTCACTACGCGATTGCCATCCAATATGACGCTGAGAGTATGGAGGCTCCCGTCGTGCTGGCAAAAGGGGTCGACGAACTGGCGCAGCGGATCAAACAGATCGCCCGGGAGAACGGTGTGATTCTGGTTGAGAACAAACCGTTGGCGCAGACATTGTATCGAATGGTTGAGATTGGTGCCGCCATTCCGCAGGAATTGTTTCAGGCCGTTGCCGAAGTATTGGCCTATGTTTACAAATTAAAGAGAAAAGTGTAGAAAGGAGGACGGGCAAAATGAAGTTCAGACTGTCGGATCTCACAATCACCTTCGGAATACTTGGAATCGTCGTCATGATGGTGATTCCTCTGCCTACATGGATGCTTGATTTTCTGTTGATCATCAATCTTTCGGTATCACTGACGATTCTGCTGGTTGCCATGAATACGAAAGAACCGCTGCAGTTTGCAATATTTCCGGCACTGCTGTTGGTCACCACCTTGTTCCGGCTGGGCTTGAACGTGTCCTCCACCCGCTTGATTCTCAGTAAAGGAGAGGCGGGAAATGTCATTCACACATTTGGCGATTTTGTCGTCGGCGGCAATGCAGTCGTCGGTTTTATCGTATTTTTAATTCTTGTCATCATTCAATTTATCGTCATTACTAAAGGAGCGGAACGGGTCGCGGAAGTTGCCGCGCGTTTCACCCTCGATGCGATGCCGGGGAAACAGATCAGCATTGATGCGGATCTGAACTCCGGTCTTATTACTGAAAAAGAGGCCCGGGAACGTCGCCGGACAATTGAACGGGAAGCGGATTTTTACGGAGCGATGGACGGTGCCAGCAAGTTTGTCAAAGGCGATGCCATTGCATCCATTATCATTGTCATTATCAATGTGATCGGCGGTTTTATCATCGGCATGACGATGAACGATCAAGGTCTCGATTTTGCGCAGGTTCTGCAAAAATACACACTCCTTTCCGTCGGTGACGGACTTGTCTCGCAGATTCCGGCACTCTTGATTTCCACTGCGACCGGTCTGGTGGTGACCCGCGCCGCTTCCGACAGCAATTTGAGCCAAGATGTGATGCGGCAATTGCTCGCTTACCCGAAACTGCTGTTTATTGTGGCCGGCATGATTGTTTTATTGGGAGTATTCACACCGATCGGGCCGCTGACCACTCTGCCGATTGCCGCATTGGTCGCATTCGGCGGCTACTCGATCCAACGAACCAATGCGGTGCAGGAAATCAAATTGCAGGAACAAGTGGCGGAAGAGGAGCAGGCGGAAGTCAGAAGTCCGGAAAGTGTCATCTCCTTAACCCATGTGGATCCGATCGAATTCGAATTCGGTTATGCGTTAATCCCCTTGGCCGATACCAACCAGGGCGGAGACCTGCTGGATCGAGTCATTATGATCCGCCGCCAATTGGCATTGGAATTGGGCGTTGTCATCCCGGTCATTCGCATTCGCGACAATATCCAACTGCGTCCCAACGAATATGTCATCAAAATTAAAGGAAGTGAAGTCGCGAAAGGCGAATTGATGCTGGATCATTACCTGGCCATGAGTCCGGGAATCGAAGATCCGAATGTGGTCGGTCTGCCGACGCAGGAACCTGCTTTCGGTCTGCCTGCGCTATGGATCTCCGAAGACATGCGGGAAACGGCTGAAATGTCCGGGTACACGGTCGTCGATCCGCCGTCCGTGGTGGCCACCCATCTGACCGAAATTCTGAAACGGCATACTCACGAACTGGTGGGACGTCAAGAAACGAAACAATTGATCGATTCCATTCGCAACCAGTACCCGGCATTGATCGAGGAAATCATTCCGTCCGTATACTCTGTCGGCGACGTGCAGAAGGTGTTGGTGAACTTGCTGCGGGAAAAAATCTCCATCCGTGATTTGGTGACGATCCTCGAGACGATGGCGGACTCTTCCGTGTACTCCAAAGATCATGATCTGTTGACCGAATATGTGAGGGCGTCATTGGCCCGCCAGATTACCAATCAGTATAAAGTGCCGGGGCAGCCGTTGACAGTGATCACCCTTTCGCCATCTGTTGAAAAGCAAGTCCTTGACCATATCCAACACACGGAACAAGGCGCCTATCTTGTCCTGGATCCGAGAATTTCCCAATCAATCTATCAATCATTAAACGAACAAATCCAAAACATGACGACCGCCGGTATGACCCCAGTTCTGTTGACGGCTCCCAACATTCGCATGCATATGCGGCGATTGATTGAAAAAGTGCTGCCCGATTTTCCGGTGTTATCCTACAATGATTTGGATCCATCAGTTGAAGTGAGAAGTGGAGGGGTGGTGAATCTCTGATGATCGTGAAACGCTATGTGGTCAAAGACATGCCGGAAGCATTGACCAAAATCCGTCAGGATCTCGGACATAACGCAGTGATTCTCAGTTCCAAAAAGATCAAGCAACGTGGGTTTCTGGGGATTTTCAGCGTCTCCCATCTGGAGGTCGTTGCGGCTGTCAATGATGCTGCACAAAACAAGACGCCAAAAAAGGGTGCTGAGACCCATCATGAGAAGCAGCCGATATCCGCAGCGACTCCCGATGTTCTGCGGGAAGTCAAAGAATTGCGGGAAGTCCTGGCAAAGTTTTTGCATCAGAACCATGAGGCCTTGCCGGATTCGGTGCGGAGAATTCGTACGGAATTATTGGAGAATGATGTGGCTCCCGATCTCGTGGAAACCTTGATCGTAAGGGCTTTGCAGGAAAATAATGAAATAAATTTAATGAACGAGCAGGAATTTCGACATATTCTGACAAATTTAATAGAGAAGGAAATAAATGACTCTTTTCATGGTTTTTCTCTCTCGGCGGAGTCGCAGGTGGTTGCATTTGTGGGGCCTACCGGAGTAGGGAAAACAACCACCATCGCCAAGATTGCGGCCGTTGAAATCTTGAAAAACAAACGCAAAGTCGGGTTTATCACGACGGATACATTTCGAATTGCCGCCGTCGAGCAGTTGAAAATCTACGCCAATATTTTGCAAGTTCCGGTAGAAGTGGTTTTTTCGTCGGACGAAATTGAACAGGCATTTGAAAAGCTGCAGGACCGGGACTTGATCTTGATCGATACGGCCGGCCGCAATTACGGAAGTGTCGATCTGGTCGACGAACTGAGCGGATTCTTGCAGGCATCGCAGCCGGATGAAACTTGTTTGGTGCTCTCGTTAACTACCAAAACTTCCGATCTCGAAAAGATCGTGGGCAATTTTGAGGGTGTTTCCATTGACAAGTTCATTTTTACGAAACTGGATGAAACAAATAGTTACGGTGCCATTTACAACCTGATTCACCGTTTTCGAAAGCCGCTGGCGTACTTGACCCATGGCCAGAACGTACCGGATGACATCGAGACGGCGACACCTGACCGGATTGCCAGATTGGTGATGGGGGAGAAGCAGTATGTATGACCAAGCGCAACGCCTGCGGCAACTGGTGGTCTCTGAACAATCGCAATCGCAGCAATCGCAGCAATCAACAACGTCAACAACCCGTGTCATGACCATTACCAGCGGGAAAGGCGGCGTAGGCAAATCGAACTTCTCGTTAAATTATGCATTGGGACTTGCCGCAAAAGGGAAGAAAGTGGTTGTGCTTGATGCTGACGTCGGATTTGCCAATATTGACGTTTTGCTGGGAAAACACCCCCGTAAAACATTGGCCGATCTGATTCAAAAAAAAGTGAGCATCTGGGAAATCCTCGAGGTTGGTCCTTATGGGATACAGTATATTGCCGGCGGATCCGGATTGCAGCAGCTGATCCATCTGCAAACGGAACAATTGAATCATTTGATTGGTCAATTATCGGAATTGCAGGGATATGCGGATTATCTGATCATTGACACGGGAGCCGGTTTGAACGAGGGAACGCTTCGCTTCATTCTGTCTTCTGATGATGTGATCGTGGTCAGTACACCGGAACCAACGGCGATTACCGATGCATATGCGTTAATCAAACTCGTTACTCGGCATGAGCGTCGTTCAAACATTCAACTGGTGATCAACCGGGCATCCACCATTACGGAAGGCAAGCAGACTGCGGAAAAAATCGCCCTCGTCACGCAAAAGTTTTTGGAAACCGACTTGCAGATTCTCGGTTACGTATTGGATGACCCATCTGTGTCCAGGGCAGTGAAAGAACAGGTCCCGTTTTTGATTCGCTATCCCGAATCGCCAGCCGCAAGGTGCATCGAGCAATTAGTCAAAAAGCAGATCAAGGAAACAACAGCCGTTACTGGAAATGAGACGGGAATCCGCTCGTTTCTCTCCCGATTCATAAGGGTGTTTCGCGAGTAAGCTTGAGGGGAGGTGCGATATGGAATCCATTCGCGTACTAGTTGTCGATGATTCTGCACTGATGCGGCGAATTATTACGGATATTTTGCAATCGGATCCGGGAATCCAGGTCGTAGCCACTGCCCGCAACGGCAAAGATGCACTGGAAGTATTGGCTCGTCAGCAGGCGGATGTGGTAACGCTGGATGTTGAAATGCCTGTAATGGACGGTTTGCAGACGCTGCCGAAAATTTTACAGCTTTACAAGCTTCCGGTGATCATGGTAAGCAGCTTGACTATGGCGGGTGCTGAACATACGATTCGCGCCTTGGAGTTGGGAGCTTTTGATTTTATTGCAAAACCTTCCGGCAGCATTTCTCTTGATTTGGCGAAAGTATCCGATGAACTGATTGCGAAAGTGATAGCAGCCGGACAGCACAGCAAAAACATCCAGTCGGGTTTCAAATTTTCGACCTTGTTCGCAAAGCCGAAACGCATAATTGAATCATGGCGCAGCGCTGCGAATACTTTGCCGGCCGACAGCGCCTCCCAGAAACCGGATGTCCGGGTGGCCGGAAACATAAAACACGTGGTGGCAATCGGCACTTCAACCGGCGGACCGCGGGCCTTGCAGACCGTTCTCTCCGGTTTGCCAAGCGACCTGCAGGCGGCGGTCGTCGTCGTTCAACATATGCCAGCGGGGTTCACCAAGTCTTTGGCGAACAGATTGGACCAATTGTGTGCGGTTCGGGTGCATGAAGCCGTACATGGCCAAGTTCTCGAAACGGGCCATGTGTACTTGGCGCCCGGAGATTATCATATGGAGGTTGCCGAAAGCGGAGGACAGCTGTCCATCTTGCTGGATCAAACTCCTCCTGTCGGCGGACATCGCCCCGCAGTCAACAATTTGTTTCGATCGGTCGCTGCCTTGCGGGCGATTCATTTACAAGCGGTGATTTTGACTGGAATGGGGAGTGACGGGGCGGAGGGACTTCGTTTGATTAAACTGGCTGGCGGCAAAACGATCTCGGAAGCGAAGGAAACATGTGTCGTGTACGGGATGCCGAAAGCAGCATTTGAGACCGGGGCTGTGGATGCGGTGGTTCCGCTGCAGCAGGTCGCGGCACAAATGATGCGGTTCTTGACTACTTAGGGAGGTGATCTGCAAATGGACATCAATCAATACATGGATATGTTTATTGAGGAATCCAAGGAGCATTTGCAAGCGATTAATGAAAATCTGTTGGCGTTGGAACAATCCCCAACTGATCTGGAAATTGTCAATGTGGTCTTCCGCTCCGCACATACCCTGAAAGGAATGGCGGCAACAATGGGATTTGAAAAAATGGCCCATTTGACCCACGAGATGGAAAACGGATTGGACCTGATGCGCAACGACAAATTGCCGGTGACCCCAAACGTCATGGATGTGCTCTTTACCTGTGTCGATATTCTGGAAGGGCAGTTGACCGCCATTATTGATACGGGGTCTGATGCAGAGATTCCGATTGATGAGGCCCTGCAAGCCTTGACGAATGTGATCAGCGGAAAACCGGCGGCTGTAGAAACCATGGTCGCTGGTGACGAAAACCGGCCTGTTTCCGTTTCCTTTGACCAGTACGAACAAGCGATCATTCGTCAATCGATTGCTAGCGGCAAAAGTGTATTTACTGTAAAGATCAAGCTGGATTCCAACATCGTCCTGCGCGCAGCTCGTGCCTATATGGTATTTAACACCTACGAGAACCTGGGCGAGATCATAAAATCGGAACCGAGCGTGCAAGACATTGAAGATGAAAAGTTTGATCTGGAGTTTCAACTTGTTTTGGTAACCGACGAGGACGGACAAACGGTTCAGCAATCAGGCTTGAATGTGTCTGAAGTGGTAAGCGTCGATGTGGAAGAGATTCAAATTGCCCATTTGGAGATGCAAAAAAGCAAGCTGGAAGTTGCGGCCGCCACTATAGCCGAACCGCCGCATGTGACGCAAGGCGGGACAGTACCTGCAGCGAACGAACAACAATCCGGTGATGTGAACAATGGGAAAAACACGAAACCAGCAGCGGAGTCAAAAAAGTTGGGGGCTGGAAAGTCGGTCCGTGTCGATATTGAGCGTTTGGATATTCTGATGAATCTGTTCAGTGAACTGGTGATCGATAAAACCCGATTGGAACAAATTGCCCGTGAAGTCAACAATTCCGAATTGGTTGAAACGGTGGAGCATATGTCACGGGTTAGCACGGACCTGCAAAATATCGTCATGAAAATTCGAATGGTTCCTGTTGAAACCGTGTTTAACCGGTTTCCGCGAATGATCCGGGATCTGGCAAAAGATTTGAACAAAAAGATAGATTTCGAGATTCGCGGCGCCGAAACCGAACTTGACAGGACTGTGATTGACGAAATCGGCGACCCGTTGGTGCACATGTTGCGAAACGCATTGGATCACGGTTTGGAAACGCCCGAGGAGCGAATCAAGGCAGGAAAAAATGAAACCGGCAAATTGGAGTTGATTGCCTACCATTCGGGAAACCACGTGTTTATTGAAATTTCCGAAGACGGCCGCGGGATTGACCGGGAGAAAATCTCGCGGAAAGCGGTCGAAAACGGACTGGTGGATCCGGGACGAACGGAAGGATTAACCAATGAGCAGGTGTTTGATTTTATGTTCCGGTCCGGATTCAGCACGGCTGAAAAAGTTTCTGACGTTTCAGGCCGCGGTGTCGGCTTGGATGTGGTCAAAAACAAAATTGAGACCTTGGGCGGTCGCGTGATTGTCAATTCGGTGTTGGGACAGGGAACGAAATTCATCATTCAATTGCCGCTGACATTATCGATTATTCAGGCGATGCTGGTACAGATCAGTGATGAAAAATACGCGATTCCGCTGACGTCGATCATTGAAACGGCCAATCTGAAAAGTTCCGACATCAAGAGCGTACACGGGCAGATGGTGATGGATTTCCGGGGACGGGTCGTTCCGTTGGTCGACTTGGAAGAGGTATTTTCTATTCCCCGTCCGCAAGCGAACGATTCGGACGAAGAAAATGTGGTGATCGTCCGCAAGGGAGACAAATTGGCAGCCTTGGTCGTTGATTCCTTTATCGGTCAGCAGGAAGTGGTGCTGAAATCCCTTGGCAAATATCTGTCAATCGGTATTTTCGGCATTTCAGGCTCTACCATTCTGGGTGACGGGCAGGTCGCGTTGATTCTTGACGTCAATGCATTGATTCCATAAGGGAGGCATGTTGCATGCTGGAACAGCAAGCGATGAAAACTGACGAGAAAGATACAAAAGAAAACAAGTACATTGTGTTTCGTTTGCTCGACGAAGAGTATGGGGTGGAAGTCAACCAGGTGCGCTCGATCGAACGGATGCAGCGAATTACGAGGGTTCCGCGAACTCCCCGGTTTGTGAAGGGAGTCATCAATTTGCGCGGTGTCGTTACGCCTGTTATCGATTTGAAAACCAGATTCGGACTCGGCACCGAACAGTATACCGATAACACACGAATTATTATTGTCGCAGTCGATGACATGGAAGTCGGATTGATTGTCGATGCAGCCAATGATGTGATCGACATTGCAAGAGACAGGGTAGAGGCGCCGCCGGAAGTGGTGGGCGGCATTAAAGCCAATTACTTGGAAGGAATTGCGAAATTGGCTGACCGTTTGCTGATCTTGCTGAATCTGGAAAAAGTGCTGAATGCGGAAGAACTGATGCAGTCAAACGAGATGGAGAATTAACATGACAGACCCGTTGCTTCGACTGAATGAATTTCAACTGAGCGTATTGCGGGAAATCGGCAATATTGGGGCAGGGCATGCAGCCACTGCCCTTTCCGTCCTGATGCAAAAAGAAATCGACATGCAGGTCCCCAACGTACACATTGTGTCTTTGCAAGAGATTGATGAGGTGATCGGAGGCGCCGAACAGTTGGTGATGGGTGTGTTTCTGCGTGTCGAAGGCGAGATCTCCGGCAGCATGTTTCTGATGCTGACACTGGAGAGCGCCAAGTTTCTGCTGCAGATTCTGATGGGCGAAAGTCGGCAGGATGACCAGTTCAGTGAAATGGATCTTTCGGTTTTTATGGAGATTGGCAATATTCTGGGAGGTTCCTATCTGTCCGCCATGTCCGATTTTACCAACAAACAAATGCACGCTTCCGTTCCGGCGGTTGCTATCGACATGGCAGGTGCGATCTTGGGTGTCGGACTGATGCATATTGGCCAATACAGTGATACGGCTTTGCTTGTGGACACCGAATTCTGGCAAGGCAACAACAATGTGGACAGCCACTTTTTCTTTTTGCCGGATCCCGATTCCGTCGAGACGATATTCAAGTCATTGGGGGTTGATCTCGGTTGAATATCGTAAAAGTGGGTATGGCGGATTTAGATACTGCAACCGATCCGGAAATTCTTCGAACCGTAGGGTTGGGATCCTGCGTTGGCGTTGCGATTATCGATCTGAATACGAAAGTGGCCGGGCTCGCTCACGTGATGCTGCCGATTGCCGGCAAGGAAGCTGTGGAGAATCCCGCCAAGTTTGCAGACACGGCGATCCCGCTGCTTGTTGAAAAAATGCGGAATAACGGTGCGATCCAAAACCGCATGATCGCAAAACTCGCCGGTGGCGCGCAAATGTTCACCACCTTAAACCAAAGCG
This sequence comes from Bacillota bacterium, assembly GCA_020059765.1. Classification (GTDB taxonomy): domain Bacteria; phylum Bacillota; class Bacilli; order Tumebacillales; family Effusibacillaceae; genus Effusibacillus. Next base: position 18,447 of record JAGVBM010000346.1, on the reverse strand, counting down.
ACTTGATCCGGATCGGCCCACGCAATGTTGAGGCGGTCAAGCAGACGCTCGCCCGTTTGAATATCCCGATTCGGGCGGAAGACACCGGTGGAAACAGCGGCCGAACCATCGATTTCTCGTCTGTTGACGGTTCGTTGACGATTCGCACCGTTTCACAAGGAGTCAAGGTCATATGAACGAATTGAAACAACTGTTGTCCAAACGTTGGTTTTGGCTGACGGGTGCCGGAGGGTTTGGATTTGGCATGCTGTTCAGTTTGCTCGCGGGAAATCTGATGGAAACAAGCATTAAACGAGGTCTGTTCGGTTTTGCTGTCATGTGGCTTGCAATCGCCCTAATACGGGTATGGGTTTTGACGTTTGTCAGTCCACCGTCCGAATTGTCGAGTGCAACTGCTGATCAAGCAGTCGTTTCCGGAGAATCGGGAACCCATTTTGACGTTTCTTTGCCTGCTGAGTCACCCGGCTCACCACCTGTTGCGAGTGATTTTCAGCCCTGGGGGTTGCAAAAGCCCGGCGAATCGCTGGACGATACACAAGTCCAAAATTTTGTGGATGCCATTCGTACCATTCAACAGTAACGGAGGTGTAGCACATGAACGAGATGATCGAACAGTATTTGCCTCTCGTTCAACAAGTGGTGAACCGTTTGGCAAAAGGGTTGCCTGCGCACATCTCGAAAGACGATTTGTTCAGTATGGGAACAATCGGTTTGCTGAACTCGATTGAACGGTTTGAACCGGAAAAAGGCGTCAAATTTGAAACTTTTGCAACCTGGAGGATTCGCGGGGCGGTGTTGGACGGGTTGCGGGAGATGGATTGGGTACCCCGGCAAGTCCGGCAATGGGCAAAACAAATAGAACAAGCCTACGGTGCGGTGGAGTTCGAAATGAAACGTTCGGCGACCGATGAAGAAATTGCTGTCTATTTGGAAATAACTCCCGCAGAATTGCAAAAACGGCTGACACAAATTGCGATGGGCTCCCTTTCGTCGTTGGAAGAATCGTTGCATGATTTTGGTGAAGACCAGAGGTTGTTGGACATTTTGGCCGATCCCAAAGTCCAGGATCCCGTTTCCCATATTACCAGGGATGAACTGAAGACGGTTCTTGAAACAGCAATTGCCAAATTGCCCGAGAAGGAAAAGTTGGTGGTGGCGTTGTATTATTATGAAGAATTGTCCATTAAGGAAATTTCCGAAATTTTGGAAGTCACTGCTGCCCGCGTGTCACAGCTACATACGAAAGCGATATCGAGACTTCGCGGCGCCCTGAGCCGTCGCAGACAAGATTTTAGATAAATATTGAATTGGGGGCGAGGGTATGGAACCCATGGATGAGAAAAGCTGGTGGGTAAAAAGCTCCAAGGCAAATATAGAAGACGGCGGACTGGTCGGCAGCTTGGTCATTCATCATGCTCCCCCTGAAGGACTGGTGCTGAGTCTGCAGGGACTGCTTGATTTTTTGCGATTCTCAGGGATTCAGTTCGGCGTGAATACGATTCTCTGCCAGCAGATCGTGCTGAGTCCGGAAATATACGTGAACGAAAGGTTGGTCATTGCCAACGGCAAACCATCGATTGCGGGCGAAGATGCCAGAATCGAACTGCAAGTGGATGAAAACTTTGAAAAAAAACCTCGTGTGTTGGAAAACGGTCGGGTTGATTTTTTTGACATGGGTTCCGTCATGCTGGTCAAGGCGGGTGATATATTGGCAGTGCGTGTTCCGCCGACGGACGGAGTTGACGGAATGGCTGTGAACGGCCAGCTCATCCCCGGGAAAAAGGGACGGGATTATCGACTGCCGCAAGGCCGCAACACAGTGGTGGAGCAGGATGGATGCGTACTTGTGGCAGAAGCGGAAGGGCATGTGGTGTATTCCGCAAAAGAAAACAAAGTCCACGTATTTAAAGAGTTTATCGTCCAAAAAGACGTGGATTTCTCCGTGGGAAATATTGAATTCCCCGGTTCGATTCGTGTTCAGGGGAATGTACAACCGGGATTCAAGCTGAAGGCGGAAGGTGACATTGAAATACAAGGATATGTGGATGCGGCGTGGATTGAAGCAGGGGGAAGCATCATTATCCGCGGCGGCGTGCAGGGCCGCAATAAAGGCATTATCCGTGCCGGCGGCAACCTGCGAACTCCCTTTATTCAAAACGCAGCGGTCGATGTGGGCGGGAGTTGTTTTGTCGGAGAGAGTGTGATGCACAGTCAGGTGAGTGCTGGCTCTAAAGTGGTGATGGAAGGACGACGGGCCGTGATTGTCGGCGGCATTGTTCGAGCGGGTGAAGAAGTCATCACCCGGGTTCTCGGTTCGCCGATGGCGGCTCCGACTGAAGTGGAAGTGGGGGTTCATCCGCACCTTCGTTCCGAGATCAATGCGCTGCAAGAGTCATTTAAAGAGTTGCATAAAAATATCGACAAGACGCAGAAGGCGATTGCCTTATTGGATAATATGGCCGGTGCGTCGGGATCGCTGCCGCCTGACAAAGCGGCGATGCTGCAAAAATTGACCCTCACCTATGAACATTTCAAAGTGGAGGAAGAAGAATTGCTCATGCGGCGCTCCGAAATTGAAGTCGTGATGCAGGATGTGAAAAGCGCCCGCGTCAGCGTGCATGAAACAGTCCATCCCGGCGTCAAGGTGACGATCAGCAATTATGTGTTTTATGTACGTGACGCTCTTTCCCATGTTGCGTTTGTAATCAGAGATGCCGAGGTGCATCCGGTTCCGTTGTAAGCCGTCAACGTTTTGCAATTGAGCGATTCAGAAACGAAGAGGTGAGCGGGAATGTCGTACCGCAACATCGAACTTCAAGTCGCATTGCCGAAAGTAACCGAAATCGGCAGGGTGCAACAAATCATGCAGCAGCAGCATGCGCATCACCAATCGACATTTGAACAAGCGATGCAAACGAAACTGGAACGGGATTTGAATCGAACGAACCGGACGGATGAAAACAGATCCGTCTCCCATGAGCGGAAAGAATCTTCGGATACCCATGGGGAGAACCAGCAGCACAAACGCGAACAGAAGCGACGGGACAACTTGCAGACGGATCCGCTGCATCCCTTTAAGGGCAAACATATCGACATACGGCTGTAAAGGGTGAAACAATGCCTGATTGGCGATACCATCAGCTTCGGGAGGAATATCGGTGCAATTATTTCTTTTTGTAATGGTGCTCGGCATCGGAACGATTCTGTTCGCAGCGACCCGAATGAAATCGGATACGGTGCCGGACAGAGAACTGGAAAACACGATTCAGGCTTTTATGGATGAATTCGATCAGGAAAACGAGTCGCTGCTGGCAACGATCAAACAACTGAAAGAGGAACTCAACCGGGAAACGGATTCGAACCGCAAGCGAATCGAAGCGTTGGAGGGGCGAATTGGCCAATTGCTGAAAGCGGCGGAGGAAAAACCGGGTTTGTCCGGGGAGGAAGTCGGTCCGGCATTGATTTTCAATGAACATTACAGCCGAGTAGTAGCCATGGAGCGTGAGGGGCGTACGCCGGAACAAATTGCAAAAGAAACAGGTATTGGGATCGGGGAAATTCAAATGGTATTGAACATGGTCAAACAGGGGAATTCGCTATGAGATGGAATCAGAACTTTTTATACGGCCTTGGCACCGGCTTGATTCTGGCGGCCATCATTTTCGGGGCGGCGGAGCTTATCGATGCCGACTCCGGCTCCCCGCAAAGCTTGCTTTTTCCTCGCTCTGACGGCTCGGTCTCCGAGAAACAATTGACGGTTGGGGATACCTCTGCTCCCGCCGAAAAGAATCCTATCCAACCTGATCAACCGCCTGCACCACAACTTCAGCCTAAAAAGACAGTTTCTGTGACCATTACAGACGGAATGCAGGCGCAGGAGATTGCCGAACTGCTAAAGCAAAAAGGCGCAATTACGGATGTGACCGCTTTTTTGGCGACTGCCGGGGATCAGTCGAAAAACATCCGCATCGGAACCTACGAACTGCCGATAAACGGAGATCATGTCGTGATTTTGCGGCTGATCACGAGCGATCAATCGCGCTGAAGCAGCTTTCGCTGCAAAGGCAGTTCAATCCCTTATGGTTGACGTTTTTCTTGCATTGGGATTGTTCGCTGTGGTATAGTATCACATGGTGTGACTACACACGCTGCGCGGACCGTTTCAAAGGTGCGCCACAGTGAAGACATCCGCAAGAGCGGCTTGCTTCACGTGCTGTTTTGATGCGGAATGACGGCAGCGGAGGGAAAAAACCTATGAGAGGAGGTGTAAGATATGGCGATCATCTCCATGAAACAACTCTTGGAGGCCGGTGTTCACTTCGGTCATCAGACCCGTCGCTGGAACCCGAAAATGTCTCGCTACATCTTCACCGAACGTAACGGTATTTATATCATTGACCTGCAAAAAACCGTAAAGAAAGTCGAGGAAGCGTACAATTTTGTGCGTGATCTGGCTGGGGAAGGCAAAACGATGCTTTTTGTCGGAACCAAAAAACAAGCGCAAGATTCCGTCAAGGAAGAGGCGGAGCGCAGCGGCATGTACTATGTCAATCAACGTTGGTTGGGCGGTACCTTGACCAACTTTGGCACCATCCGCAAACGGATTGAGCGATTGCACGAGCTTGAGCGGATGCAGGAAGACGGCACATTTGACGTGCTTCCGAAGAAAGAAGTGATTCAGCTTCACAAAGAAATGGACCGCCTTGAAAAGTTTCTCGGCGGCATCAAAGGCATGAAAAGTCTGCCCGGCGCTCTCTTTATCGTCGATCCGCGGAAAGAGCGGATTGCGGTTGCGGAAGCTCGTAAATTAGGAATTCCGATCGTCGGAATTGTCGATACCAACTGTGATCCGGATGAAATCGATTATGTGATTCCGGGTAACGATGACGCCATTCGTGCCGTAAAACTGCTGACCGCCAAAATTGCCGATGCAATTATGGAAGGTGTGCAAGGCACAGTGGAAGAGCAAGAAGAACAACTTGCCGAGTAATTTGTTTGAGGGGTGCGGTAGGGTTGGACGACCCTCGCACCCTTTTTCTTCGAAGATTTGATCGATACATAAGGAGGGCTTTGAAATGAGCGTTTCAGCAAATGACGTGAAAGTTCTGCGCGAAAGAACAGGCGCGGGCATGATGGATTGCAAGAAGGCTCTTACGGAAGCGAACGGCGACATGGAAAAAGCAATTGAAATTTTGCGGGAAAGAGGCTTGGCTGCCGCCGCGAAAAAGTCGGGACGAATTGCAGCGGAAGGTGTCGTCGAGTCCTACATTCATATGGGTGGAAAAATCGGCGTGCTGATTGAAGTCAACTGCGAAACGGACTTTGTAGCCAAGACGGAAGAATTCCGCAGCTTCGTGAAAGACATTGCCATGCATATTGCAGCGGCCAAACCTTTATACGTGCGTCGGGAAGAGGTTCCGGCGGAAGTTGTGGAAAAAGAAAAAGAAATTCTTCGTGCGCAAACCTTGAATGAAGGCAAACCGGAACATATCGTCGGCAAGATTGTGGAAGGTCGGATCGACAAGTTCTATAAGGATATTTGCCTGTTGGAACAAGAGTTTGTAAAGAACCCTGACCAAACGATCACGGATCTCGTGAACGAAAAAGTTGCAAAGATCGGCGAAAACATTTCGGTTCGTCGGTTTGTGCGGTTTGAAATGGGAGAAGGACTTGAGAAAAAACAAGACAACTTCGTCGAAGAAGTTATGGCTCAGGCAAAGATTTAATTTCACAACGGTTCGATACTGCTTTCGAACATCATGAGAATTTAGGGAACACAACGGGGTGTTCCCTATTTTCAAGCTTGATGAAGGAGTGGAACGCAATTTCGTAGAATTAAGTGAAGTGGAGGATGAATGATGCTTCAACCCAAATACAAACGGGTGGTTCTAAAGTTAAGTGGTGAAGCACTGGCGGGTTCGGCTGGATATGGGATTGATGCAGCGATTATTGCATCTGTCGCCTCCCAGATCAAAGAAATTGTGGAACTGGGCACAGAAGTTGTCGTGGTAGTCGGAGGCGGCAACATCTGGCGCGGTGTGTCGGGAAGCGCGCAGGGGATGGATCGCGCTACGGCTGACTATATGGGCATGCTGGCGACCGTCCTGAATGCCCTTGCCCTGCAGGATGCTCTCGAGCAAATTCAAGTGCAAACTCGCGTTCAGACTTCAATTGAAATGCGCCAAGTCGCGGAACCCTACATTCGCAGACGAGCGATTCGCCATTTGGAAAAAAAACGGGTCGTCATCTTTGCGGCAGGCACCGGCAATCCTTATTTTTCAACCGATACAACCGCGGCATTGCGGGCGGCAGAAATTGAAGCGGATGTCATCCTGATGGCGAAAAATGGAGTGGACGGTGTATACAATGCCGATCCCAAGTACAATCCGGCTGCGACGAAGTACAGTGAACTGTCGTATCTGGAAGTATTGAACCAAGGACTGGGCGTCATGGATTCGACTGCGATTTCACTTTGCATGGACAATAACATGACGATCATTGTTTTCAATATTACGGAAGAAGGCAACATCAAGCGCGTGATTCTCGGTGAACATATCGGAACGATCGTGAGAGGTGAACTCAAAAATGGTGAATGATCTTTTGAAGCAAATGGATGAACGCATGGACAAAGCAATCGCCAACTTGAAAAAGGATTTCGCCACCTTGCGAGCGGGCCGCGCCAACACGGCGCTGCTTGACAAGGTGCAGGTGGAATATTACGGATCTGCAATGCCGATCAATCAATTGGCAAATGTCACCGCTCCTGAACCCCGCTTGCTGGTCATCACTCCTTGGGACAAGAGTGCGTTGGCGGAAATTGAGAAAGCGATCATGAAATCCGACTTGGGACTGACGCCTACCAATGACGGCAGTGTCATCCGCATCGCGATTCCTTCTCTGACGGAACAACGGCGTCAGGAATTGGTCAAAATGGCCAAGAAGATGGCGGAAGAATCGCGGGTAGCCGTGCGAAACATTCGGCGGGACATCAATGAAGACATCAAAAAGATGGAGAAGTCCGGAGATATTTCTGAGGATGAAAGCCGTCGCACACAAGAAAAAGTTCAGCAAACAACCGATCGATACGTCGGGGATATCGACAAACTGCTTGCGGCGAAAGAACAGGAAATCATGGAAGTATAACCTCGTCGAACCCCCTTTTGCAAGGGGGTTAGTTCTATTTCGGGGGACTGAGAATGTTCAAACTAAAACAACTCTTTTCGCGTCAGAAGAAAACATATGCCAACAAACCTGATCTTGCAGGGGTCCCCTATCATGTTGCCGTCATTATGGACGGAAACGGACGATGGGCGAAGAAAAGGGGGTTGCCGCGGATTGCCGGACACCGGGCCGGGATGGAAAGCGTCAAAGAAATTACGACGGCTGCCGATGATATCGGCGTACAAATTCTCACTTTGTACGCATTTTCTACAGAAAATTGGAAACGTCCTGAGCAGGAAGTCGATTTTTTGATGCGGCTGCCTCAGGAATTTTTGCTGCTGGAGTTGGAAACGCTGATGAAAAACAATGTCCGGATCCGGATTCTAGGGGATCTTGACGCGCTTCCGAGCCACACGCAGACATCGATCAATGCTGCATGCGAGAAAACGAAAAACAATACGGGGATGGTATTAAACATTGCGTTAAACTACGGAAGCCGGACGGAAATTCTTGACGCAATCCGATCGATTGCAAAAGACGTGAAGGCAGGTCTCCTGGATCCGGAATCGATTGATGAATCAGCGATCAACTCCCGGTTAATGACACAGGGGATCCCGGATCCCGATTTGTTGATTCGAACCAGCGGAGAATTGCGGCTCAGCAATTTTCTGTTGTGGCAATGCGCTTATACGGAATTGTGGTTCACGGATATTTTTTGGCCGGATTTTAAACGGGAACACTTTTATGAGGCGATCCGCGCATACCAAAAACGTGGCCGCCGCTTCGGCGGACTGAAGTAGGGAGTGAACCGTAGATGTTGTATCAGAGGGTTCTGACAGGCATCATTGGCGGTGCTGCGTTTTTGGCGATCGTTTATCTGGGCGATGCATGGTTTCTGGGATTGATCGGCTTGTTGGGGATTGTCGGTTTTTCCGAATTGCTGCATATGAAAGGCTACAAGTATTACGAAATCCCCTCCCTAGCAGGCTTTTTGCTGACGGAAACCTGGTTGGTCTATGGTACGGATTGGTTGGACTTGACTCAATCGTCCACACTGTTGTGGATCGTCTACGGCTTTTTGTTTATGACGGTTGTCATGAAAAATCGGTACGCATTTCAAGATATGTCCCACATTTTGGTCGGCAGCATTTACATCGGGCTGTCCCTGCACTATGTTGTACAGTTGCGGGGCATGGAAGCCGGATTGCCTTTGTTTTTGTTCGTCTTGTTTGTGATTTGGGGAACCGATATCGGTGCGTACTTCGTCGGGAGGTTCGTCAAAGGACCGAAAATATGGCCTTCTATTTCGCCGAACAAAACGGTCTCCGGGACGATTGGCGGATTGGGAGCGGCCATGCTGGTGGGAACCGCTTTTCATGCGCTGCTTCCCGATGATCATCCCCTTTTCCAATGGATCATTTTATCAGTGGTCATTTCGGTAGCGGGACAGGTCGGAGATTTTGTTGAATCGGGCATCAAGCGATCGCTGGACGTAAAAGATTCCGGTTCGATCCTGCCGGGCCACGGCGGCGTGTTGGACCGTTTCGACAGCTTGCTATTTGCCGCTCCGATTGCGTATCATTTATTTGTACTAGTTTTTCATTTTTAAGCGCACGGTCGGATGTTTGAGGTGATGAAATGCCAAAAAAACTGGCGATATTGGGCTCGACCGGCTCAATCGGGACACAGACCCTGGACGTGGTGGCTGCGAATCCGGAAGCTTTTCAAATAACTGCATTGGCAGCCGGTTCCAATCTGACTGAAGTGCGGAAGCAGATCGAACTATTTCGACCCCGATTGGTGTCCGTCGGCACTCAGGAGTCGGCCCGCCGATTGCGGGACGAACTGCCGCCGGAACTGGCACGGTCCGTACAGATCGAGTGGGGGGAAGCGGGCATGCTGGCTGCTGCCAGCCATCCGGATGCGGAGATGGTCGTAACTGCCGTTGTCGGAAGCTTGGGACTGTCTCCGACGATCGCAGCGATTCAAGCGGGAAAAGATATCGCCTTGGCCAACAAGGAAACCCTCGTGGCGGCTGGGCATTTGGTGACAGAGATGGCGGCTGCGACCGGTTCCCGTATCCTCCCGGTCGACAGCGAGCATTCGGCCATTTTTCAATGTATTCACGGTGAATCGCGGCAATCGGTAAGACGGATTCTGCTGACCGCTTCCGGCGGGGCTTTTCGCGACAAGACCCGAGAGGAGATGCGGCGCGCGCGTCCAAGCGACGCACTGGCACACCCCAATTGGTCAATGGGGGCCAAGATCACTGTCGACTCGGCGACTTTGATGAATAAAGGGCTTGAAGTGATCGAAGCCCATTGGTTGTTTGGTCTGCCCTACGACCGAATCGATGTGGTGATCCATCCGCAAAGCATTGTCCACTCGCTTGTGGAATTTGAAGATCGGTCTGTTTTGGCGCAGCTCGGGTCGCCTGATATGCGGGTGCCGATTCAATATGCTCTGACCTATCCGGAGCGGATAACAGCGGATTGGCCGGCGTTGGATCTGGTGGCAGTCGGTTCGTTGACGTTTCGGGAACCGGATCCGGATCGGTTTCCCATTTTGCGCCTCGCCTATCAGGCAGGCAGGACGGGAGGCAGTTTGCCGGCGGCAGTCAACGCGGCGAACGAGGTGGCAGTCGACTTGTTTTTACGGGAGAAAATCGGGTTTCTCGAAATTGAGCAGATCCTGTTGCAGATTGCTGACCAGCATGATGTCATTTCGCAACCTTCACTTGCGGAAATTTTGCAATGTGATGCATGGGCGCGCAAGACGGCTCTGCAAATTGCGGAAAAGATCAGTAAGTATTGAAACCGAACGTGAAATGGAGGGGCGTAAGAATGAGACAAAGCACATTTTTGGCGCCGACCCTGCGGGAAGCACCGGCGGAAGCGGAAGCGATCAGCCATAAACTGATGCTGCGTGCGGGATTTATACGTCAGTTGGCGGCGGGAGTGTATACATATCTGCCGATGGGGTGGCGCGTACTGCGCAAGGTCGAAACGATCGTACGGGAAGAGATGGACCGTACTGGCGCCCAGGAACTGCTGATGCCCGCGATGCAGCCGGCGGAATTATGGCAGGAGTCGGGACGCTATCAGGTATACGGACCGGAGCTGATTCGTTTCCATGACCGGCATGAACGGGAATTTGCATTGGGACCGACGCATGAAGAGGTCATTACCACACTGATGCGCAACGAAGTTCGTTCCTATCGCAAGCTTCCGATGAATTTGTACCAGATCCAGACCAAATTTCGCGATGAACGCCGTCCCCGCTTCGGTTTGCTGCGAGGGCGGGAATTCTTGATGAAAGATGCCTACTCCTTCGACTCGGATTGGGAGGGGCTGGACAAAACCTACTGGTCCATGTATGACGCGTACAGTCGGATCTTTACGCGAACTGGGTTGAATTTCCGTCCGGTGGAAGCGGATGCCGGCGCCATCGGCGGTGAAGGCGGCACGCACGAGTTTATGGCATTGGCAGATATTGGGGAAGATACGATTGCCGTTTGTACAAGCTGCGATTATGCGGCGAACCTGGAGAAAGCGGAAGCGGCGCCGGGCAAAACCGAATATCGGGAAGTGGCTGCGGGAGAACATGAGAAGTTCCATACGCCGAATCTCCGCACGATTGATCAATTGACCGAATCCTTCGGAGTAAAGCCGCAGGATCTGATCAAGACGCTGATTTATGTGGCGGACGGCCAACCGGTGGCAGTCGTGCTGCGCGGAGATCATGAAGCAAATGAAGTAAAGGTGAAAAATTATCTGGATGCAACCGATCTTGAACTGGCCGATCCGGAGACCACCGCGAAAGTAACGGGAGCGCCGATCGGATTTGCCGGTCCTGTCGGGCTGTCGGGCATTCAGGTGCTGGTCGATCGGGAAGTGGGGGTCATGTCGAGCGGCATTGCCGGCGCCAACGAGAAAGATTACCATCTGCGCAATGTCAAACCGGGTGTGGATTTCCCGATTGAATTCAGCGGAGATTTCCGCAATGTAATCGAGGGCGATCACTGCCCCCGCTGCGAAGGAACATTGAAATTCTATCGGGGGATTGAAGTCGGACACGTGTTTAAATTAGGCACTAAATACAGTGAAAAGCTGGGTGCTGCGGTTCTCGACGCCAACGGGCAGGAGCAAGCGATGATCATGGGGTGTTACGGCATCGGGGTGTCGCGGGTGCTGTCCGCGATTGTCGAACAAAGCCATGACGAGAACGGGATTATCTGGCCGGTCTCGATTGCTCCGTTCCATGTTCATTTGATCCCGGTTTCCGTCAAAGACGAAACACAAATGAAATTGACGGAGGATCTGTACGACCGGCTGCGCGGTATAGGTGTCGAGGTGTTGCTCGATGACCGTGACGAACGACCGGGTGTCAAGTTTAAAGATGCGGACCTGATTGGAATTCCTATACGGGTGACAATCGGCAAACAGGCCGGGGAAGGACGGGTGGAATTCAAACTGCGCAGCGAGCAGGAGATGTTCGACCTGACTGGAGAAGAGGCGATCGAGCGCATCTTGCAGCTCATTCAGGAACAACGGGTGTCCAAATAACAGATTTGACGGGTAGAAACTGTGTAAACCGAAAATACGGGAGAGGGGCCGGGAACTTGTTTCGAGGAGGTTTGCAACGTGAATACGTTGATCATTCCGGCTTACAATGAAGCGGCCAACATTTCTCGCGTATTGAGCGTTGTCACGGAAATGCCCGATTTTCAAGAGATTATTGTGGTGGATGACGGTTCTTCGGATGAAACGTCGAGCGTTGCCGCTGCGTTTGGCGTACGCGTCATACGAACGGAACGCAATCAGGGAAAAGGGGGGGCGATCGCAGTCGGTTTTCAGGCCTGCGAAACCCCCTTTCTTACCATGCTGGATGCGGATTTGATCGGTCTTCATCCGTATCATCTGCGATCTCTCGCTGAACCGGTGATCCATGGACAGGCCGTGATGTCGCTTGGGTTGTTTGCTTCCGGTCGGAAGTGGACAGATTGGGCGCAAAAAATCGCTCCCTCCATCACCGGACAACGTGTATTGCGACGGGAACTGCTGGAAAGCATTCCCGATTTGGCGACGACGAGGTTCGGCGTGGATTTGATCATCACGAATCATGTCAAACGCATGCAACTGCCGATTGCGGAAGTGTTCCTGCATGACGTGACGCAGCAAATGAAGGAAGAAAAACTGGGCCTGCTGCATGGAATGGCTGCCCGATTGAAAATGTACTGGGAGATTATGCGGGTCATGGGAAAATAGGCTTGTGACAGCAGGGTGCATGGAGTATAGAACTAAAGTTTGGAGGTTTTGAGATGAGCTTGGTGGAAACAAACGGGAAACGTCTCTCTCTGTTCCGGGACACGTTGCATTGGACAAATCCTGCGACGCTGTCTCATGCGGAACAAGTGCTCATCGAAAAAGTCATTGTTTCGCGTTCCAAGCAACAGGTTGTGATCCATTTGGCCAGTGAAAATCGGTTACCGCCCGAAATCTATCAAGAAATCATCGATTCCCTGGCCAAACGTTTGCCGTTGGAAGCAAGTGTGGCAACCCGTTTTCGGTATCCGGATGTTCATGACAATGTCGCTCAGTGGATCGATTCCTATTGGGATTTGTGCGTCGAGCAGGTTTGCGGCAGCGAACCCGTCTCCGCCAACGCTCTGCGGCAATCCGAAAGAACAATGGAAGACAGTCAAATCCGTCTCTCCCTGTTGAACCAACTCGCGCTGGATCGATTGCAAAAAAAGGGCGTTTCATCGGCGATGGAACGGTGGTTTCGCGATGAGGTGGGCCTGTCGGTTCGCGTCCAATTCCAATTGGATGAGCAGGCCAACGACAAAGTCGAGCAAATTCGGCAAAAGAACCTGGAAGAAGAACTGAGTTTGGTTGAACAGATGAAACAGTCGATTGTCGCCGAGGAAGAAAAGGAGAAGGAAAAAGCGAGTGACGGGGCGGAAACTGTACGGCCGGAAAAATTGGCCATCGGACGGCCGATTGAAGATTCCTTGACGCAGATTCACATGATCGGCGACGAGATGCGGCGAGTGGCAGTCAAAGGGAAGGTGTTTGGCCTTGAAACCAGGAGTTTGGCAAGCGGACGAACCCTGTTTCAATTCAATCTGACCGACTTTACCGATTCCATCATGTGCAAGATCTTTGCTAAAGAAGGCAAACAGCTGGAAACGTTAAAGTTGTTGGCTGACAGCAAATGGGTGCATGTGCAGGGGGCCGTTCAGTTTGACACTTTTGCCAAAGAGTTGGTGCTGATTGCGCAGGACATGTTTGAAATTGAACCGCCTGCGAGAAAAGATACGGCGGAAGAAAAGCGTGTCGAATTGCATCTGCATACGCCAATGAGTACGCTGGACGGGGTTGCGCCTGTCAAAGACCTGATCACACAAGCCGCCAAGTGGGGACATCCGGCGATTGCCGTTACCGATCACGGTGTGGTTCAATCCTTTCCGGAAGCTTACAATGCAGCCAAGAAAGCGGGCATCAAGTGCATCTTGGGGTTGGAAGCCTATGTGGTGGATGACGGCGTTCCGATTGTGTACAAGTTGACGGAGGCAAACAATTATTCCATCAATGAGGAAACACACTATGTGGTGTTTGATACGGAAACCACCGGTCTGAATGCGGCTGAAAACACGTTGATTGAAATTGCGGCCGTTAAAATGAAGGGGTCGGAGATTATCGGAGAATGGACGACACTGATCGATCCCGAAACCGAAATCTCCCCGAAGATTACGGAACTGACCGGCATCTCCAACGATATGGTCAAAGGACAGCCGAAGCTGGCGGAAGCGTTGCCGAAGTTCCGCGAATTTGTCGGGGATGCGGTGCTTGTGGCCCACAATGCCGAATTTGACCTCGGTTTTATTTCGGTGTGCGCTGCCCGCATCGGTATGGATGAATGGACCAATCCCGTGCTGGATACTCTGCCTTTGGCGCGCAAACTGTATCCGTCGGAAAAAAATTACCGTCTGAAGACATTGACCCACAAGTTCGGCGTTGATTTGGTCAATCATCACCGGGCGCTGGACGATACGGTTGCGACGGCGAAAGTTTTTCAATACATGTTGAAGGATCTGCGAGAGCGGGGAATCGATCGTTTGTCCCAATTGAACGAAAATGACGGGGATGTGGACTATTCCCGCATCCGTCCGTTTCATGCGACCATTCTAGTGCAAAACAAAACGGGACTCAAGAATCTCTATCAAATTGTATCCGAGTCGCATGTGAAATATTTCTACCGCCATCCCAGAGTGCCGCGCAGTCTGTTGGTCAAACATCGGGAAGGGTTGCTGGTGGGAACCGCTTGCCAGCAGGGGGAGCTGTTTCAGTCGATTCTTCGCGGCAAAAACCAGCAAGAGCTGCAAGAGATTGCTGAGTTCTATGATTATCTGGAAATTCAGCCGGTCGAACATTACAAACCCTTGTTGAAAAACGAGTCGATTTCTTCGCTGGACGCGGTCAAAGACTACCATCAACAGATTCTGGAAATTGGCAGATTGCTTGACAAACCGGTTGTTGCAACGGGAGATGTCCATTTTCTCAATCCGGAAGATGAAATTTACCGGGACGTGTTTCTGCAATCAGTGGGCGATCCGCAGGCGGGCGATCAACCTCCGTTGTATTTCATGACGACCGATGAGATGCTGCACGCTTTTTCCTATTTGGGAGATCAAATCGGTTACCAGATTGTTGTGGAAAACCCGCGCCGGATAGCCGACCGGATCGATGACGTCAGTCCGATCCCGGACAAGCTGTATACCCCGGTTATTGAGGGTTCAGACGATGAAATCCGCAACATGTGCTATGACAAAGCACGCCATTTATACGGATCCCCGCTGCCGGAAATTGTGGAAAAGCGATTGGAGAAAGAATTGACATCGATCATTACCCACGGGTTTTCCGTGATCTATCTGATTTCTTCGAAACTGGTGAAAAAATCCCTGTCTGATGGGTACTTGGTCGGTTCCCGCGGATCGGTGGGTTCGTCGCTGGTGGCGACTTTTTCCGACATTACCGAGGTGAATCCGCTGCCGCCTCATTATTTGTGCCCGTCATGCAAATACAGTGAATTTATCGCCGACGGATCGTTCGGTTCAGGCTATGATTTGCCGGACCAAGACTGCCCGTCCTGCGGAACTCCATTGAAAAAAGACGGCCAGGACATTCCCTTTGAAACATTCCTCGGATTCAAGGGGGACAAGGTGCCCGACATTGATTTGAACTTCTCAGGCGAGTATCAACCGAGAGCTCATAAGTACACGCAGGACTTGTTCGGTGCGGACTATGTGTACCGTGCCGGAACGATTGCGACGGTGGCCGAAAAGACCGCCTTCGGATATGTGAAAAAATATGCGGAAGAAAAAGGGGAAAATTTCCGCAACGCGGAAATTGCCCGGTTGGTCAGCGGGTGTTCCGGCGTCAAGCGAACGACCGGCCAACATCCGGGGGGAATCATCGTTGTTCCTGACTATATGGACATTTATGACTGTTCGCCGATCCAGTTTCCGGCCGATGACAAAAGTTCGGAATGGCGGACAACCCATTTTGATTTTCATTCGATCCATGACAATCTGTTAAAGCTGGATATCCTCGGGCATGACGATCCAACGGTGATTCGCATGCTGCAGGACTTGACGGAGATTGATCCGAAGACGATCCCGACGGATGATCCGCAGGTCATGTCCTTATTCAGCGGTACAGAAGCTTTGGGCGTAACGCCGGAACAGATTCGCTCGAAAACCGGCACCTACGGAATTCCGGAATTCGGCACCAAGTTTGTCCGGCAAATGCTGGAAGACACGAAGCCGAGTACCTTTGCCGAGTTGGTGCAGATTTCCGGTTTGTCGCACGGAACGGACGTCTGGCTGAACAACGCGCAAGAATTGATTCGTAAGGGAATTTGCAAGCTGTCGGATGTGATCGGATGCCGGGACGACATTATGGTCTATCTGATTTATCAAGGACTTGAGCCGAGCCGTGCCTTCAAAATCATGGAATCTGTGCGGAAAGGGAAAGGGGTGCCGCCGGAAGACGAGGAATATATGAAATCCTTCGGGGTTCCCGATTGGTACATCTGGTCCTGCAAACAGATCAAGTACATGTTCCCGAAGGCGCACGCGGCCGCGTATGTTTTGATGGCGGTGCGCATTGCCTGGTTCAAGGTGCATCGGCCTCTGGAGTTTTACGCCACCTACTTCTCGGTACGGGCGGATGATTTCGATCTGCAATTGATGACACAAGGCTATCAAGCGATCTGGAACAAGATCGAGGAGATCGAAGGGAAGGGAATCACGGCGTCACCGAAAGAAAAAGCGCTGCATACCGTATTGGAGATGGCGCTTGAGATGACGGCACGCGGCTATAATTTCTACCCTCTTGACCTTTACCAATCCGATGCGACCAAATTCCAGGTGATGGAAAACGGACTGTTGCCGCCATTTGGTGCGTTGGCGGGTGTCGGCGAATCGGCGGCGAAAAGCATTGTGTCTGCCCGTGCAGAAGGCCCATTTTTGTCGGTGGAAGATCTGCAGCAAAGATCGCGAGCATCAAAAACGGTGATTGAATTGCTGCAGGGTTTTGGTTGCTTGAAAGATTTGCCGGAAACCAATCAACTCAGCTTGTTTTAACCGCAGGTGGCGGTGTGGCGGCCATGGCCTGGTTTGGAGAGCGGTTTGGAGAGCGGGAGGCTTGCAACCTTTTCTTTCCTGTGTTACACTGGTATGGGTAAATTAGAAGCGGTTTTCTTTTTAAGAGTGGGGCAACCCACTCTTTCGATATTATAAGGGTGATTGAAAAACCAGGAGGGGTAAGATGTCCAAGACAAAAGTCGTCGACATTGTAGAGGGGCTTGTATTGCCGATTCTTGAACAAGAACAGTTGGAACTTGTGGAAGTGGAATACACCAAGCAGGGCGCAAACTGGTTTTTGCGCGTCTTTATTGATAAACCTGGCGGTGTTGACATTGAAGACTGCGGGAGGGTAAGCGAGGCTTTATCTGTCAAACTGGATGAAGTCGACCCGATCCCGACCAGCTATTTCTTGGAGGTTTCATCCCCTGGTGCGGAACGGCCCTTGAAAAAACCGGCGGATTTTGAAAAGGCGATTGGAAAGCAGGTGCATATCACAACTTTTGAGCCGATTCACGGAAAGAAAGAGTTTGACGGCGAATTGATCGCCTACGATCCACTCACCGTGACCGTTGCCGTTATGGATAAAACGGTGCGCAAAGAATACGCAATTCCAGCCAATAAAGTTGCCGGCGCTCGGCTGTCGATCAGTTTTTCATAAAGGAGGGGAAGCGGTTCTATGAACGTTGAGTTTATCGAGGCGTTGGAACAGCTTGAAAAAGAAAAAGGAATCAAGAAAGAAGTGTTGATTGAGGCGATTGAAGCGGCGTTGATTTCCGGTTACAAACGGAACTTTAATTCTGCAGCAAACGTTCGCGTAGACATTGACAGACAGACGGGCGATGTCCGGGTATTTGCCCGCAAGCAAGTGGTAGAAGAGCCGGAAGATTCCCGGTTGGAAGTTTCCTTGGACGCAGCCGAGCAAATCGACCCGGGAATGCAAATTGGGGATATTTTGGAAATTGAGGTGACTCCCCGGGACTTTGGCCGGATTGCGGCGCAAACGGCGAAGCAAGTTGTGACCCAACGCATCCGGGAAGCGGAACGGGGCCTCATTTATTCGGAATTTATCGACAGGGAAGATGATATCGTCACAGGGATTGTGCAGCGGCAAGATGCGCGCAATTATTATGTGGATCTAGGCAAGGTTGAAGCGATGCTGCCTTTGACAGAAATCATGCCCGGCGAAAGATTCAAACACGGGGACCGCGTGAAATGCTACATCACCAAAGTGGAAAAAACGACGAAAGGGCCGCAAGTATTGATTTCGCGCACGCACCCGGGCTTGCTCAAACGGTTGTTTGAATTGGAAGTGCCGGAAATTTATGATGGCGTGGTCGAAATCAAATCCGTTTCGCGGGAAGCGGGCCAACGTTCGAAAATTGCTGTTCATACCAAGAACCCTGACGTGGATCCGGTCGGGGCATGCGTAGGTCCTAGAGGATCCCGCGTGCAAGCGATTGTGAATGAACTGAAAGGCGAAAAAATTGACATTGTGCGTTGGAACAACGATTTGGCTGAATTTGTGGCCAACGCATTGTCCCCCGCCAAAGTGGTTTCTGTGGATGTGATGGAAGACGAGAAAGTGGCACGGGTGATTGTCCCGGATTATCAACTGTCTCTCGCAATCGGCAAAG
>JAGVBM010000181.1 GCA_020059765.1 Bacillota bacterium | reverse complement strand
GTGGAGAAAATAACCGGGTACACGAGGGACGAACTTCTCAGTCACCCGTTTACGTTTTTTATTGTTGAGGATCAGATCCCGCGAATGCTGCGATATTTTGAACTGACCAAATGCGGATTGTCACAAAATCACGAAATGACCGTCATCCATAAGAACGGACATCATGTAATACTCGACGTAACCAGTGTTCCTATTATTGTGGATGGGACAATCGTCGGGATATACGGGATCGGCAAAGACATCACGGAACATAAAAAGGCCCAGAACGCCCTCGAACAGCTCCGTTACAAAAACGAACTGATTTTGCGTTCCGCCGGAGAAGGCATCTTCGGGTTGGATCGGCAGGGATTGATTACGTTTTGCAACCCGGCGGCTTCCAGGCTGTTGGGGTTTGAGATTGAAGAATTGATTGGAAAAGATGCCCACAGCACGCTGCACTACATGCGAGCGGAAGAGTCTTACAACAGCCGGGAAAAGTGTCTGATTCACCAGTCGTTGTCAAGCGGAATCAGTCATCATGTGGAGGAGGATCTTTTCTGGCGGAAGGACGGCACATTCTGCTCGGTGGAATATGTAATCACACCGATTCAGGAGAAAGACGAAATTGTTGGAGGAGTGGTCATTTTCAAAGACATCACCGAACGAAAACGGACAGAGGAATACCTCCGAAAAACAGAGAAACTGTCGGTAGTCGGCCAATTGGCAGCCGGGGTCGCCCACGAAATTCGAAATCCTTTAACGTCGCTGCGAGGTTTTGTCCAACTATTGAGATCGCGAATCTCCGAGCATACCGATTATTTTGAGGTGATGTTGTCGGAGATCGATCGCATCAATTCGATCGTGAGCGAATTTCTGTTTCTTGCCAAACCTCAGGTTGTCCACTTCCAGCCGAAAGACCCGCGTCTCATCTTAAAGGACATCATCGCGTTGTTGGATACGCAAGCCATTCTGTATAACATTCGAATCGTAAGCGATTTTGCGCAAGAACTGCCACTCGTGAACTGTGACGAAAACCAGCTGAAACAAGTGTTTATCAACATTTTGAAAAATTCCATGGAAGCCATGCCCAAGGGCGGAGATATCATCATTGAAGCGAAACTCTCGGGTCAGGATCAGGTGTTGGTTCGGTTTGTCGATCATGGCCTGGGTATCCCGGAGGATCGATTGCCGAAGTTGGGCGAACCCTTTTATACGACAAAAGAAAAAGGAACCGGTTTGGGATTGATGGTCAGTTACAAGATCATTGAAGCCCACCAGGGAAAGATTCACATTACCAGCCAACTGCAAAAAGGGACCAGGGTCGATGTGCTATTGCCTGTTCAGGAGCAAGTGACTGTATTAGGATGATGCTGTATGTTCCTGGACCAGATGCAACGCATATTGAAGCGGACTGCGCACCGATTGCCGATACACGTCCGGTTTCCCCAACTGACGAAAGATGTCGCGGCCGGGTTTGGGGTTCACTTCGATCAGCCAGATCTGACCGGCGGGGTCAATGCCGATATCAAGACCCAGTTCAATCAGCCGTCCATAACGGTTTTCCAGGTTTTCTGCGGTGATATGAGCCAACCGCTGGCATTCCTGAAGAATCGATTCGGTTTGCGCAACACCAAATATGGGCGTTAGTAAACTTCCAGCCGGAATTGCTTTTCCCCCGCCGTGCAGGTTGTTGATTGCGGCGGATGGTTGGCCGACCCGCATGCCAAAACCGGTCACGCTCCACGTTCCAAGACCATTTTTTTGAATCAATAAACGCATATCCGCGTTGGAAGGGGGTGCAATCGACAGGTTCAACCCCTGCTGGACAATATGAGTCTGCTCTTTTACCCAGCGCTTGACCCACTTGACCAAGAACACCTCTGAGCGAAAATCGGCCCGTTTTCTGTTGCGCTGCCGGGTATGACCCAGTGCGAGATAACCGGCTGTGATGCGTTCAATCCGTAAAATTCCTCTTCCTCCCGTTCCGTTGACAGGTTTTACATAAACCGTGCTGTGTCGAGCAAGCATGTCACGCAGGTTGTCGGGATGATACACTTTCGTCTCGGGCAGCCAGCGCCGCATGCGTTCGTCCTTATGCAGGGCTTCGAACACGGTCCATTTGTTTCCGATCCGGTTGTTTGCATACAGAAAGGGAGTTTGTTCGCGAAACACGGCATATTTCCGGAACGCGTCTTGCGGGTTGAGATTGCGGTACCGATCGATGACGGCGTCCGGCCAATCGAATTCTTTTACTTGCCAGTCGCCGTGAGAATCGAGAGCATAGCCGCACAAGATTTGCCTGGGAATGATGACATCCTGCGGAGAAAACATGAATACGACGCAACCGAGTCTCCGTCCTTCTTTGATCAGGCGGGAAAAATAGCCGGGTTCCGCGAACCGCTTTCCGTTTCGCCAAGTCAGAATGCCGATGTGGACTTTTTTCATAGTTTCACCTGCTTGTGTCGACATTGTCCCGTAGTCGCATGAGATGGATGCGAATTATTGTATGCGGCGGCAAACAAAAAGTCCCCGCCAAGGGGGACCAAGTGCATCTCTTCGGAACAGCGACAGCAACTGTTACGGCAAGGGAGAAACGTAGCGGGAAGAAGTGGTGATATAGCCCCGTTGTCCGCTTGAAGTTTCCACGAGATAATAGTAGTTGTTGTATTTTTTGATGATGTTGAGTATGGTTCC
>JAGVBM010000277.1 GCA_020059765.1 Bacillota bacterium | reverse complement strand
GGTTGGCCGCCAAATTAACCGGATGTAAAATTGACATCAAGAGCGAATCGCAGATGGGGCTGGCAACAAACAATCCTGACCTTGGCGTCACGCATGAGGTTGAGGAATAAGGACGGGGATTCCGGTGGCGCAGAAGAAGATTCCTGCTCGAAAATGTGTCGGTTGTCAGGAAATGAAGCCGAAGCGAGAACTGATTCGTGTGGTTCACAGTCCGGATGATACTGTAACCCTTGACCCGACCGGAAAAAAGGCGGGGAGAGGCGCTTATATATGCAGATCGATCAATTGTTTTGAGATCGCTCGAAAGAAAAAGGCGCTGGACCGTTCGTTGAAAACAACCGTTTCTGACGAGATTTATCAACAGCTGCAGCGTGATTTGCAAACGGTGAAGCAGGATGCGTGAACAAGTGTTGAATCTGTTGGGACTTGCGATGAGTGCGGGAGGAGTTGTAACCGGAGATGAAGCGTGCATGGCCCGAATTCGTTCAGGCAAAGCGCTTTTGACCGTAGTTGCCGAAGATGCGGGTCCGAACACCAAAAAGAAGTACCAGGACAAATGTCGCAGCTACCAAGTTCCGATCGTTGAATTTGCCGCCAAGTTGGAACTGGGAAAGGCATTGGGCAAGGA
This sequence comes from Bacillota bacterium, assembly GCA_020059765.1. Lineage (GTDB taxonomy): Bacteria > Bacillota > Bacilli > Tumebacillales > Effusibacillaceae > Effusibacillus. Next base: position 12,723 of record JAGVBM010000277.1, on the reverse strand, counting down.
GGAACGGGCTGTCATCGTCATTATCAACAAAGGATTTGCGGATCGGATTGCGCAGTTGTTAAGGGAACAAATCGGGGGTGAAGCAAGTGAGTAAAACGCGGGTATATGAATACGCGAAACAATTGAATATGACAAGCAAGGAAATCATCACGATCTTAACTCGGCTGAACATACAAGTCAACAATCACATGAGCGTGATGGATGAAGAAATGATCACGGCTGTGGAAGGGTATATGGCGAACTTGAAGAAAAAGGCACAATCTCAGCGAAATGAAGAATCAATGCAAGCGGCAAAGGCTTCGGCCAGAGAGGGAAACCGGCAATCGGAAAGAGCAAGCGACGATCGTCAAGCCTTGAGAAATCAACAGGGCCCTCACGGGAAGCCGCAGCAAGGCTCTCAAGGAAGACCGCAGCAAGGCTCTCAAGGAAGACCGCAGCAAGGCTCTCAAGGAAGACCGCAGCAAGGCTCTCAGGGAAGACCGCAACAAGGCTCTCAGGGAAGACCGCAACAAGGCTCTCAGGGAAGACCGCAACAAGGCTCTCAAGGAAGACCGCAACAAGGCTCTCAGGGACAGGCACACCGGACGGCAGCAAGATCCCAGGTGAATGGCGGTAACCGATCCGATCACCGCCAACAACGACCGCAGGAACACAACTCGCCGCAACCAGTGGCACGGGCCAACGAAGCGAATACAATCATGGAAGCAGTACTTGATGACACGAGATTTGTAAAGGAAGAACGGATTCCCAAAAAACCGAAGCAAAACACGATAGGCAGCAAAGACAACCGGAGACCTTTCGGAGGTCAGAACAACACTAGGGGAAATAGAGGCGGCAAACCGAATCAACACCGTTCATTTCAACCGCCGGCACCAAAACAGCCCGAGGGACCCAAACAGATTGAAATCGAAGGGCCGGTAACTGTCGGTGAATTAGCTAAATTGATCAAGCGTGAACCGTCGGAGCTTATCAAGAAACTGTTGTTCTTGGGTATTATGGCGACGATCAATCAAGAGATTGATACGGATGCAGTTGAGCTTGTGGCAGGCGATTACGGAATTGAAGTGATCGTTAAAGAGCCGGTTGATGAAGAAGCGATCGACATGCTGATTGAGGATGAGGATCCTGCACAACTTGAGGAACGTCCGCCGATCGTGACGATCATGGGACATGTTGATCACGGCAAGACCACACTGCTGGACGCGATCCGCGAAACCAATGTAACAGCACAGGAAGCAGGGGGCATTACCCAACATATTGGGGCGTATCAAGTGGAAATAAACGGGAAAAGGATAACGTTCTTGGATACTCCGGGTCACGCTGCTTTTACAACGATGCGGGCGCGGGGAGCGCAGGTAACGGACATTACGATCCTTGTTGTTGCTGCAGATGATGGGGTAATGCCGCAAACCGTCGAGGCGATTAATCATGCTAAAGCGGCCAATGTACCGATTATTGTCGCAGTAAACAAAATGGACAAACCGGATGCCAATCCGGACCGTGTCCGTCAGGAACTTACCGAATATGCCCTGGTTTCGGAAGAATGGGGCGGCGACACGATTTTTGTGCCAATTTCTGCGAAAAAGAAGGAAGGGTTGGAATCCCTTTTAGAAATGATTTTGTTGGTCTCGGAAATGGCGGAATTGAAAGCCAATCCGCAAGCGAGACCGCGCGGAACCGTGATTGAGGCGAAGCTTGACAAAGGTCGCGGACCCGTAGCAACGGTCCTGGTTCAAAACGGAACGGTCAAAATTGGCGACATCGTTGTGGCGGGTACGACCTTCGGAAAGGTTCGCGCGATGGTCAATGATCGCGGCCGTCGGGTGAAAGAAGTAGGTCCGGCTGGCCCAGTGGAAATCCTCGGATTGAGTGAGGTTCCCAGCGCAGGTGACCTGTTTGTCGTTTACGATGATGAAAGGAAAGCGCGCTCCCTGATTGAAAAACGGATCGCCAAGCAGCGGCAGGAACAATTGGGTGAGCATAGCCGCGTAACCCTCGAAGACCTGTACAAACAAATTCAGGAAGGCGAGGTCAAGGAATTGAACGTCATTATCAAAGCGGACGTTCAAGGATCAGTGGAGGCATTGACCGGTTCTCTCGAAAAGATCGATGTATCGGGTGTACGGGTGAATGTGATTCATAAGGGTGTTGGTGCCGTTACTGAATCGGATATTTTGCTGGCAACGGCGTCCAATGCGATTGTGATCGGTTTTAACGTTCGTCCCGAACCCAATGCTGGGAAAATGGCGGAAGCGGAGAAAGTCGACATTCGTTTGTACCGAGTGATTTACAATGTGATCGATGAGCTGGAATCCGCCATGAAAGGGATGTTGGATCCGGAATATAAAGAAGTGATTCTCGGACGGGCGGAAGTTCGCCAGACATTCAAAGTTTCCAAAATCGGCACCATTGCGGGCTGTTATGTGACCGACGGGAAAATGATGCGTAACGCCGAAGTTCGTGTGATTCGCGACGGGATTGTCATTTACGAAGGCAAAATGGATTCCCTAAAACGGTTCAAAGATGATGTCCGTGAAGTGATGACCGGATACGAATGCGGAATTACATTGGAGCACTTTAACGACTTGAAAGAAGGAGACTTTATCGAAGCTTTCGTGATGGAAGCAATTAAGGTTCAATAAGCAGTGTTTGTTCAGGCCCGGTTCGTCGTGTTCGTGACAACACCGGGTTTCTTTTCATCATCTGTCATGACGAGTTATTATTTGGGAGGTGTTACGATGGGAAAAATTCGCGTGAACCGAGTCGGAGAGCAGATGAAAAAGGAAATTTCCGATATCATTCAAAATGAGCTGAAAGATCCGAGGGTTGGTTTTGTGACGATAACAGAAGTGGACGTTACAGGTGATCTGCAGATTGCCAAGGTGTTTGTTTCCGTTTTGGGGTCGGAGGAACAAAAACAGGAATCGTTAAAGGCGCTGCGCAAAGCAGCCGGGTTTGTCCGCAGTGAAGTGGGGAAGCGAATTCGTCTGCGACTGACTCCGGAAATTGTATTTCAACTGGATACGTCCCTTGATTACAGTACAAGAATCCAGGAGGTACTGCGGGACATTCGCACGGAAGAGGGGGAATAACCGTGGACAGGGAAACAATGCTGCAAGAAGCGGCGGAATTCATTCAGGAACGGGATGATTTTTTGCTGCTGACCCATGTGCAGCCGGACGGTGACGCTTACGGTTCGACCTTGGGAATGGCTCATCTATTGCAAACGTTGGGAAAACGGTACACCATTGCCAATGAGGATCCGGTCGTCGACAAGTTTCGCTTCCTGCCGATGAGCGAGAAGTTTCAGCTCAGTTCCGAAATCACTCGCTCGTTTTCGCATGTGATCGCTCTTGACTGCGGGGACATCCGACGTTTGGGGGAGAGTGCCGCTCTTCTGGCAGATGAAGCTGAGATCTTGAATATCGACCATCACAAAACAAACGATCTGTTTGGCAGGGCGAATCTGGTTGATCTCGAGGCGGCAGCCACTTCCCAGATTGTATTTACTCTCGCGAAGCATTTGGAACTCGATTTGAATATCGGCGGGGCGATCTGTTTATATACCGGAATTTTGACGGATACGGGCGGTTTCCGCTACAGCAATACGACCGTAGAAGTGCACCAGATTGTGGCTGGGCTGCTGGATGTGGGAATCAATCCGTTCGAAATCTCGGATCGCGTCTTGGAGTCCCTTACCTGGAATCAGGTGCAATTGATTCGGGAAGCGTTAGGCAGTCTGCAGCGGGACGAGTCGGGGAAAGTGGCCTGGCTTTCCGTTTCACGACCGCTTTTGAACCGATTGGGCGCCTCGGATGAAGATGCGGAAGGGCTCGTCAGTTACGCGCGAAATGTGCAAGGCGTTGAAGTGGGCATCTTGTTCCGTGAAAAAGAAGACGGCTCGATTAAAGTCAGTCTGCGCTCCAAGTATCGGGTCGATGTGGGGGAAATCGCTTTATCCTTCGGGGGCGGCGGACATGCCCGCGCTGCCGGTTGCACCATGCCGGGACCGGCAGAGCAAGTGCAGCTACAAGTTCTGACGAAAGTGAGAGAAGCGATTGTATCATGAACGGACTTTTGATTGTCGACAAACCGAAAGGAATGACCTCCCAGCAAGTCGTCGGGCGCGTCAGAAAGTTGCTGGGCATTAAAAAAATCGGTCATACCGGCACTCTCGATCCGCAAGTGGACGGAGTTCTTCCGCTTTGTATCGGGAATGCGACCCGTGTTGCCGAATATATGCTGCACCATAACAAGGGGTATGTCGGGGAAGTGACCTTTGGTTATTCCACCGATACGCAGGATTCCTCTGGAGAAATCGTCGACCGGGTTGACGCCGTGAATCTGACGGAAGATCTGGTGAGGAGTGCCTTTTCAGGTTTTCTGGGGGAAATTGAACAGACTCCACCCGCCTATTCCGCTGTAAAAGTGAATGGAAAACGGGCATACGATCTGGCGCGAAGAGGCGAAAAAGTGGAATTGACTCCCCGCCGGGTGACCATTTATTCCCTCAAGATTCTGGAGATGCGATTACAACCTCCGTTTCCCCGGGTTCGTTTCGCAATCGAATGTTCAAAAGGAACGTATGTTCGGACTTTTTGTCATGATTTGGGTCAATCGATCGGGATTCCCGCCCATATGTCAGCGTTGACCCGCACCAAATCAGGTCCGTTTACCATTCAGGCAGCTCATTCGTTGGAACAAATTGAACAACTTTCTGGCAACGGGCAGATTGGGCAAATTTTGCTCCCGACATCCGTTGCGGTTCAAGAATTTCCTATGTATGCTGTCAATGAACAGCAAATCCGCCGCGTTCTGAACGGGATGCAAATGACCTTCCCGCTGCAGGACAATCGTCTGGCACAAGACGACCGGATTCGGATCGAGGACCGATTTGGCCAATTGCTGGCAATTTATCGCGTTGTTCAAATCGATGGACAATCGGTTCATTGCAAACCAGAGAAAGTGTTCAAAGAGTAGGGGGCGGAGCTGTGAAGACTGTTCGAATTACGGGAATTCCAACCGATTCGTTCGAACCGTGCGTATTGGCAATCGGCAACTTTGACGGCGTCCATCGCGGACATCGGCAAATTATTGAAGAAGCCAGAACGATTGCTGTGCAAAAGGGTGTAAAACTGGCAGTCATGACATTTGACCCGCATCCGCGACAGGTGTTGGGAGCAGGCGTCAATTATGATCATCAACTGACTCCCTTGCCGATTAAACTTGAGTTGTTTGCGGAACTGGGAGTGGAGATCAGTTATGTGGTCCATTTTGACCGGGAATTTGCCGCTCTCCCTGCCGAACAATTTGTCGACCAATTCTTATGCGGATTGCATGCGGTCACCATTGTAGTCGGGTTCGATTACCGGTTCGGTGCGGGCGGTCGGGCGGACGCCGGCGCATTGCGGGAAATGTGCGGGCTTCATGCAACAAATGTGCATATTGTGCCGGCAGTCAATCTCTATGGAGAAAAAATATCGTCGTCCGTCATTCGGGAAAAATTGCTGACTGGGGAAGTCAAGCTGGCGGCCGAATTGCTGGGGCGTCCTTTTCAACTGTTAGGGCAGGTGGTGTCCGGGGAGGGACGGGGAAAACTTTTGGGTTTCCCGACGGCCAATCTTGAACCGTTACATAAATATGTCCTGCCGCGTACAGGTGTATACGTGGTACGCGGACAGGCCATGGATACAAGTGAACAATGGAATGGATTGATGAATGTCGGATACAAGCCGACCTTTCATGAAGAGGAGCGCCATTTGACATTGGAAGCGCACTTTTTTGATCTGTCTGACGACTTGTATCGCCGCATGATCAAGATTGAGTTTCTCGATTTTCTGCGATCCGAAAAAAAATTTAATTCGGCTGGGGAACTGGTGAATCAGATCCGGACCGACATCATGGAAGCAAAACGAAGGCTGTCTTATTAGCAGGGATGCGAAGTCTGGTTTCTGTGGCATAGGACAACGGAAAATCGGCATAGACTGGAAGCAATCGAGTGCTGTCTGTTTACTTCTTGCTGTCAGATATGCTATACTACAACCTGGTATCACGGCAGCAATTGTTTCGGCAGCACATCCTGGCTGTGGGGGACATGTGCCGTGAAATATCCATCCGTTGACTCGCGTGATGCCCGTCTCTTTCAGTTGTGCAGGGAAGTGGCCCGAATCTGCATCAGCGAAGAGTTTCAACGCCTGAATCGGGAGATGGTCAAGCTTTACCGCAAAAGCGGTGTTTCCGATCCCTATCTCGTGGCGTTTCAAGACAGCCTTTTTTCACTCTTCCTCGAATTGGATTCGGATTCGGAAAGCTTTGCGGAACCATACAGCTGACATGAAGATCATTGTCACTGTTCATGCCAAGCAGAGGCTTCATGAAGAGCGACAGCGAGGGATTGGCGTGGATGACATTATGCGTGCCGCCAAACAAATCCCCGGCAATGTTCCCGTAGCGACCCGTTTTCGCGGTTTTTTCTCGGTTTCTGGACGCACATTCGATATTGTGGCGAAAGACATTGCGCAAGGGAGATTGGTCATAACCGTCATCGGAAAATGAACCATGGCATGGATTCCGTTCCACCTCGACGGTTTCTGGGCTGTGGGGATACAACAATCAAAGGAGGTGTCGCAGCTATGTTGACAACCGAACAAAAACAAACTCTGATCGAACAGTTCAAGGTGCACGAAAACGACACAGGATCACCTGAAGTTCAAATTGCGATTTTGACCAACAAAATCAACTATTTGAATGATCATTTGCGTGTCCACAAGAAAGACCACCATTCTCGCCGCGGTCTTTTGAAAATGGTCGGACATCGTCGTAACTTGTTAAATTACCTTCGCAAGAAGGATATCAACCGTTATCGCGCAGTTGTCGAAAAACTGGGTCTGCGCAAGTAACCAAAGGAAGCGGGGAACCCTCCGCTTCTTGTTTTTTGTGAACGAAAGCAGGAAATACTAACCATATGCCGAAATGTACATGGATAAGCCACTATGTAAGCAAACTTTGTACAGACAGAGGAAGGAGGCTTCATGCCTAAGATGCATCATACATATGAAACTGACTTGGGCGGGCGCAAATTGGTTATCGAAACAGGTAAACTCGCCAAACAAGCCAACGCATCGGTGATGGTCCGTTATGGGGACACAGCGGTGCTTTGTACGGTAACCGCATCAAAAGAACCGAAGGATCTCGACTTTTTTCCATTGACGGTCAACTATGAAGAACGTCTATATTCAGTGGGGAAAATTCCGGGCGGTTTTATCAAGCGGGAAGGCCGTCCCTCTGAAAAGGCCATCCTTGCCAGTCGTTTGATCGACCGGCCGATTCGTCCGTTGTTCCCCGAAGGATTCCGGAACGACGTGCAAATTGTCGACATTGTCATGTCGGTGGATCAAGACTGCGCACCTGAAATTGCCGCGATGATCGGAACATCCTGTGCTCTGATGATTTCCGACGTACCGTTTGAGGGGCCGATTGCGGGCGTAATTGTCGGACGAATTGACGGAGAGTTTATGATTAATCCCTCCGTGGAACAAGAAGCGTCAAGCGACTTGCACTTGACCGTTGCCGGCAGCAAAGACGCGATTGTCATGGTGGAAGCGGGGGCCAATGAAGTTCCCGAAGATGTGATGCTGGAAGCGATCATGTACGGTCATGAGGAGATCAAGAAGCTTGTTGCGTTCCAGGAAGAAATCCAACGGGAAGTCGGCAAACCGAAAATGGACGTTGTTCTGCATGCGGTCGACCATGTACTGGATGAGGCAGTTCGCGAATTTGCGACCGACAAGTTGAAATCTGCAATTCGCACGCACGACAAACAGGCGCGCGAGGAAGCGATTAACGCGGTCAAAGCGGAAACGATGCTTCATTTTCAAGAACAGAATCCGGAGCTGACAGATGAGCAAATTTCCGATATGAAGGAAATTTTATACATCATCGTGAAAGAAGAAGTCAGACGAGCCATTATTTTTGACAAGATCCGTCCCGACGGACGGGCGTTGGATGAAGTACGTCCGATTACCACGGAAGTGGCAGTGCTTCCGAGAACTCATGGTTCCGGCCTGTTTACCCGCGGACAAACCCAAGCGTTGTCGATCTGTACTTTGGGAGCGCTTGGCGATGTGCAAATTTTGGATGGTTTGGATCTGGAGGAAAGCAAACGGTTTATGCACCACTATAACTTTCCGCCGTTCTCAGTTGGAGAAGCTCGTCCTCTGCGCCCGCCCGGCCGACGTGAAATTGGCCACGGCGCCCTGGGGGAACGTGCGCTTGATGCGATCATTCCTTCGGAAGAAGAGTTTCCGTATACGATCCGTTTGGTTTCGGAAGTGTTGGAATCCAACGGTTCGACGTCGCAAGCAAGTATTTGTGCCTCCTGCATGGCATTGATGGATGCCGGTGTTCCGATCAAAGCACCGGTTGCCGGTGTTGCGATGGGACTTGTGGCCGAAGGAGAGCAATATGCGGTTTTGACCGATATTCAAGGTATGGAAGACCATTTGGGCGACATGGACTTCAAGGTGGCAGGTACCGAAAAAGGCGTCACGGCGTTGCAAATGGATATTAAGATTAAAGGTCTGAATCGTCAAATTTTAGAAGAGGCTCTGGAACAAGCACACCGGGGACGGATGCTTATCCTTGGCAAGATGTTGGAAGCGATTGATGTGCCTCGCTCTGAATTGTCCAAGTATGCTCCGCGTATCATCACCCTGAAGATTCATCCGGACAAGATCCGGGAAGTCATTGGACCAGGCGGACGGGTGATTAATAAAATTATTGAAGAAACCGGTGTAAAGATCGATATCGAACAGGATGGCCGCGTGTTTATCGCCACCTCAGATTTGGCAGCGGGTGAGAAGGCGAAATCGATTATCGAAGGCATTGTCCGCGAAGTCGAAGTAGGCGTCATCTATAACGGACGTGTCACCCGAACCGAGAAATACGGAGCGTTCGTGGAAGTGCTGCCCGGTAAAGAAGGGCTGGTTCATATTTCTCATCTGGCGGAAGAACGGGTCGAGAAGACGGAAGATGTCGTCAAGGTGGGAGACGAGATTATGGTAAAGGTGACGGAGATCGACCCACAGGGACGGATCAATCTGTCACGCAGAGCAGCCCTGCGTGAACTGCGCGGGGAACCGCCGGAAGATCCTACACCTGCCGGTCCGCGCAAAGATCGGGAGAATCGCCCGCATCGGGATCGGGATCATCGCGATCGTGACCATCGTCCTCGCCGACATAACGAAGAACAGAAATAATCCGAAAAAGAGTCAGCCTACTGGCTCTTTTTTTAGTCAAAGAGCAAGGTTGAGTTCCACTTGAGTATCTGTACTGCAGCACACATGAATGGCGATCCCGGGAATGGCGATCCCGGCCGAATGCGCATGCTAAGGGTATATTCGGATCAGGAGGGATCGAAATGAAATCGATCGCGACAGGATTGCTGGTTGTTTTATTGGGATCCGTCATCATGTCTGCAGCACACCCGGTCGTTCGCCGCTCCCATGCACAAATCTCTGCTTCTTCTTCAATTACCCGTGAAGAATTGGCAAAACTGGCTGCCCGGCATCGTAAAGAACCAATCGACGCATTAATCAACACGGCGGGGAAGCGAAACGTCATTCCGGAAGTTAACGGTGTCGAAGTAGATCAGGAGGAAACGTGGAAGCGAATTAACACCGGAGGAAGAACCGCTTCCATCCCGCTCGTGTATCGGCAGATTCCGCCGAAGATTGGCATGAAAGATCTCGAACCGCTGCCGATTTATCAAGGAAATCCGGTAAAAAAGCAGATCGCCTTGATGGTCAACGTAGCCTGGGGAAGTGAATTCATCGAACACATTTTGAAAATTTTGCATGACAATCAAGTGAAAGCGACATTTTTTCTGGACGGCTCCTGGTTGAGCAAAAATGAAACGATCGCCCAACAGATCGTGGCGTCGGGGCACGAAATTGGCAATCACGCCTATTCCCATCCCGACATGGCGGCTTTGCCGGCAACCAAACAACGGGAGCAGATTGTCCGCACCCAGGAAGAGATTCGCAAACGGCTGGGCGTTATCAGCCAATGGTTTGCACCTCCGTCTGGCTCTTTTAATGATGTCACCGTCAAGCTTGCCAAGAAACAAAATATGGGAACCGTTTTGTGGACGCTGGATACGGTAGACTGGCGACGTCCGCCGAAAGAGCAGATCATCCGGCGGATTCTCCCGAATGCCAAGAACGGAGCCTTGGTATTAATGCATCCCACCGAACCAACCGTTGAAGCATTGCGTACTTTAGTACCAAGCCTGAAAGAAAAAGGGTTCCAACTGGTTACGGTCAGCGAGCTGTTGTCCCCGATTCGACCGTTCGAATAATGCATTCGAATAATGCGTTGTAGGAACTCTTCTCCTTTGATATAGTTAATTGAAGTGCAGGTTAGAGGAGGATGTCATTGTTTTATCAAGCGAGATTGTCAAACGGCATGAGACTTGTTGTGGAAGAAATTTCTTCCGTCCGTTCCGTTTCTTTGGGGATTTGGATCGGGACCGGTTCCCGTGATGAAAACCAACATACTAACGGGATGTCACATTTTATTGAACACATGATGTTTAAAGGTACGGAAAGCCTTAGTGCGCGACAGATTGCCGAGTTGTTTGACGGCATCGGCGGGCATGTGAATGCATTTACTTCGAAAGAATATACCTGTTACTATGCAAAAGTTCTCGATGAACACTTCCAATTGGCATTACAAACATTGGCTGATATGTTGACCAATTCGAAACTTGCCTCCGAAGAATTGGCGAAAGAAAGAAAAGTGATTATCGAGGAAATCAAAATGTACGAAGATACGCCTGACGACCAGATCCATGATTTGCTGGCATCGACCATGTATCCCAATCATAGGTTGGGATACAGCGTACTCGGTCCGGAAGGCAATCTGCTTGCCTTTACCCGAGACGACATGGTGGCGTTTTTGCAGCAGCATTATACGCCTGACAACATGGTATTGGCCGTGGCCGGCAATGTGAAATTCAATGACGTGCAAGCGGCGGCGGAGCAGTATTTTTCCGGCTTGCAGGGTAAACGAGCGGAATTTGTACAAAATCCGCCCGTTTTTAAAGCCGATAAACAAATTCGCAACAAATCTACCGAACAAGCCTACATTTGTCTGGCGGCTCCCGGCTTTGCCTATGATGATTCCCGATTGCACGCACTGCTTTTGTTGAACAACATAGTCGGCGGTACTTCCAGTTCAAGAATGTTTCAGGAAATTCGCGAAGAACGAGGCCTGGCCTATTCGGTATACAGTTTTTATTCCGCCTATCGCGATGGCGGAAACTTCGGAGTATATACAGGAACTTCACCGGAACAAGCCCAGGATGTGATCAATTTGATCGGCAGAATATTGTCCGAGCTGTCGCGCGACGGCGTGACGGCGGCAGAATTGCAAAAGGCAAAAGATCAGGTCAAAGGATCGTTAATGTTATCGCTCGAGAGCACCAGTTCCCGGATGAGCCGCTTGGGAAAAAACGAGCTGCTCTTGGGCAAACGGGTTTCGCTGGACGATACGATCAACCGCATCAACGAAGTGTCGTTGGAGTCCATTAACGATGTGGCGAAAAAAGTTTGCGGATCCTCAATGACGATGACCGCAATCGGACCCTTTGACGATCTGTCAATATCGACATTCTGAGTTTGATGAATGGATAGAGGAGAAAACTGTGAACAACAACTTGCGGGTTCATGTGAAAAAAATGTCCCCGTTGATCGGGGAGCAGATTCCGCTTCCCTATTATGCAACAAAAGGGGCGGCGGGAATGGATCTTTGCGCATGCATCGAAGAGCCTGTACTCATTCCCGGACGAGGCAAGGCACGAATTCCCACCGGCATCGCCATTCAATTGCCGTCCGAAAACTATGTGGCTTTGGTTTTCCCGCGCAGCGGTCTTGCCGCCAAGCACGGAATCAATATGGCCAATTCTGTGGGTGTGATCGACAGCGATTATACGGGTGAAATTCAGTGTGTCCTATTTAATCAGGAAGAACAGGACTATGTGATACAACCGGGTGACCGAATCGCGCAATTGGTGATTATGCCGATCATACAGGCAGAACTGGCTGTTATAGAGGAACTGGCTGAAACGGAGCGCGGTTCCGGCGGATTCGGATCGACGGGAAAATGACTGATGGAAGAAAGTGACGGAACGGTTCGTACGCGAAATGCCATGGCAATGGACGTTTCGCGTGCGGGCCGTATTTCTTTATACTTGTTAGAATTTATAAGTTTTCAGGGTAACAAGTATAAGGACAACAAGGGTCCCCGCCCAAATGCTTGCATTTGGGCGGGAAAGAACTTTGGCTTCGCCTGCGCCTAAAGGTTTGGCGAAGCCAAGTTTTCTTTATGGACTTTTTGCCTGCTGCCAGGCATAAAAAATAACGAAACCTGTATAGGAAAGGGATGTCGGCGATGAGATTAAGCGAATTGGTCGGGAGAGAAATCGTGGATATGAAAAACGGTGAAAAAATCGGTCAATTGGGACGGGCCGATCTGTGCATCAACATCGACACCGGTAAAATCGAGCAGGTAATTTTCCCTGTCAATCGTTCGCTGCTGTCCTTCGGCAAACAGCGGCAGGAATACACCCTCACCTGGAACTCGATTCGGAAGATCGGGCAGGATTTAATTCTGGTTCACCTGCAAGGCGATCCTAAAACAGACTGAATGCGTGAGGAAATGTGC
>JAGVBM010000295.1 GCA_020059765.1 Bacillota bacterium | reverse complement strand
TTCCGACGCTGTTTACGGATGGGCATATCGAAAACATCAATTTTATCAGCAGGCAGTATCGCGGGCTGGTGGAAATTGACGGCAGTGAAACGACCCATAAGGCTTTGCTGAAACCCGTTATGAAAATAGACGGCAAGGATGTAGAGAATACCCTGACATGGCAGCGCGAATCCTACTGGATCCCCAGTTTTCATACAAAGGAAAAAGATCTCGTTTGGCAAGGGGAAATTTGCGCTCCGGTGGGGGAGCGGGGTTTCTATTACTTGCTGCAGGTGAAGAACGAGGGGCGGCAGATTGCCTCCGTTGAGATGGGATTGGAAGGAGGTTGGGGACGCACCCTGCACACGATCAATGAGAGCAAAGTCATGAAAGGGTCACCGACTGTTTATGAAAGCGGGTGGAACGGTTCCCTCATGTTTGAGTTTATGGGAGAAGCGCCATTGTTTGCCTTCGCTCCCATGACAGATGAACCGTTGGATGCAGTTTCTTGCAAAGTGCAGGATCAAGGAGAAGGGATCGAATACAGCCTGTTGAAATTCCTCGAACTGCAACCGGGACAGGAAGTGTCCGTCTGTTTTTATTGGGGAGTCGGACTGGAAGAAGTCGGCGCTGCGACGTCCGCCAAAGAAATGCAGCGCAAGGGATGGAAAAAAGTCAAGCAGGACACGATGCTCTGGTTGAATGACAGAATTCGGACGACGGGAGATGCCCGGTTGGATGAAGTGATGAATGTCAATCTGTTTTTTAATTATTTCTTCGCGACGGGCAAGAGTTTGGATACGGAAGAGGATGTATGGGTCACGTCGCGCAGTCCGCGCTATTACGTCAGCGCCGCTTATTGGGATCGGGACAGCCTGTTGTGGAGTTTTCCGGCGATTCTGATCACCGACCAGAAACGAGCGCGGCAAATGTTGGACTACGTCTTTACTGTCCAGGGAAAGAACTTCGGGGTTCACAGCCGGTATATCGACGGAGTGGTTCTGGAACCCGGATTTGAACTGGATGAACTGTGCGCGCCGGTGATCGCGCTGGATATGTATCTCGCAAAAACAGGCGACTGGAGCTATCTCCGCAGGGAGTTTGTTCAGGAGAGCCTGCAGGATATCATGGAAAAATTGGCTGCTCACCGGCATCCGGAATGGGAACTGTACGATACGTTTCTGCAGCCGACAGATGATCCGATCGTGTATCCGTATCTGACTTACAATAATGTGCTGGTCTGGAAGGTCTTCCGGATCATGTCCGATTGGGCAGCCAGAGAAGGGCGCAGCGAAGCGGCCAATCATTATGCTCGCTTGGCCGATCAGGTAAGGGAAGCGATTCAAACTCATATGGTGGTGGATCATAACGGGGAACGCCTTTATGCGTGGTCGGTTGATCTGCAAGGAACCCACAATGTGTATGATGAGCCTCCCGGCAGTTTGCAGCTGCTGCCTCACTATGGATTTTGTTCGTCAGATGATCCGATCTACCGGAAGACTGTGGAAGCGATTCGCTCTCCCGAATATCATTATGCATTTGCCGGTTGTGAATTTGAAGAACTGGGTTGCGACCACGCCGATCATCCTTGGGTGTTGAGCATTGCCAACAGCTTCTTGTCCGGCAGGCAAGAACAAGCCAAGGATTTGGTGGTGCGGGCGCCGATGGACGGGGGCATTGCCTGTGAAAGCATCGATGAGCATACGGGAGAGCCAAGAACGGGAGAACATTTTGCAACTTGCGCGGGATTTCTGGCTTACGCCATCTATTACGCCTACGGACAAAAGGATGGGATGAAAACACATGAGTCATAAACGCTACCCGGCAATTACAGTCGTCGGCGGGGAAAGGATTTCCGCTTTGTATGGCGTCGATAACGGCATTGTCGATTGGCAGGGAGTGGGGATTCAACATTTCTTCTACCGAAATTATGAAATGGATCTGGTTCATTCTGGAGTGACGTTTTTCCGGCATGGCAGCGGACATGTGGAATGGGGCAACCGGTTGAGCAACGGGAAGCGGCACCCGGAACACCAACACCCGATCCATACTCGAACGTTGGACGGATTTCGTTTTCAAACCACATTTCGATCCCAGGAAAATCCAGCTTTGTCATGGACGGAGGAGGTAATGGCTTCGCCTGACAATAAGCTGCTTGTGGAAACACATATCGCGAACGATGGACCCAATTCGATTGTGTTGGACATCGGCACTTATGTCATCCTGCGAAACCCGGGTGGGGGGCAGATTCGCAAGACCGGCAACGGGGCGCTTTGGCAAGGAGCAGCGAGTGCACTGCAAATCGCGATGGAAGGGGCTGAAGATTACTCCTTGACGGTGGAATCACCGACGGGATTTGTATATCGCACCCTGCAGCAGTTGCTGCAAAGGGAAGCATCGGCGGAACCGGTTGCAAGCCGAAACATGCTGGGAGTCGCATTATGGCGAACAATCGAAATCCCGCCGCAGGGATCGGTCGTACTTCACTGGGGAATCGCGGCCGGAGAAAATGGGGAAGAGGTGGATACCCCTTGGGATTGGGAGGAAGAACGGTCGGATGCGATCCGCTATTGGCGAGAGTGGACCGAACAGGCAGCCGGCAACCTCGTATCCCTGCCTGTACGGGTTCGCAACCATTATCTGACCAATCTTGTGGCGATCAAAGGGGCTTTATTGGGAGGTTTTGTACCTGCGGATATCACCGG